>JAAFIY010000061.1 GCA_013297985.1 Comamonadaceae bacterium
TTCAGGGCCACGATGGCGGCCAGCAACAGCCGGGCGCGCCAGCGTTCGTCGCTCTGGCCAAAGTAGGGCAGCGACAAGCGCCACACCCGGCCCAAAAACGCGGCCATGTCGCGCAGCGCGGGCTTGGGTGGCGAGGCGGTGGCGGCATCAGCCGGTGCAGAAGCATTCATAGGGCGGCACCCAATCCACAAAGTAGGCAATGCCCATAGTCTGCGCCAGCGCGCCAAAAGAAAACGCCCCAGCGGAGCAAACCGCAGGGGCGTTGTGTTGGCTGCCAGCAGCTAAGGCTGGCGCGGCTTGGGGCCGATCAGCAGGTTTCGTAGCGCACGCGGGTGGTGGAGGAGTTGGAGCCACCGCTCACACCCGGCTGCAAGCACTGCCACACGCTGGCAGGCAGCGTTTGGGTGATGCCATTGACGCTGGTGGCCACACCCGCCCCGGTGCAAATCACCACGTCTTGGGTGCCGTTGGCGTTGACGGTGACGCGGGTGCGGAACTGCTGCAGCGGCGAGCTGACGTTGAACGACTGGCCGCCCACCGTCAGAGTGACGTTGTCCATGCGGGTGTAGCCCGTGGCTTCAAAACTGCCCGACAGGCTGGCACCCAGCGCAAAGCTACCGGTGCCGGTAAAGGCCGAATACACCGGCCCGCCGTTCATGCTGACAGTGGTGCCGCAGGCGGGAAAGCTGATGTTGTTGTAGGTGATGGCCTCAGTGGAGGTGATGGCCATGTTCACTGACGTGAAAGTGGGCGCCACGCTCACGTTCACACAGGTTTGCGACGGGATGTTGCCGTAGGCCGCCAGCGCGCCATAGGTGAACGAGCCACTGCCCGGCGCGGGCATGGCCACGGTGCCGGTGCTGGGCGTGCAGGTGTTGCCCAGGCCTGGCACTTGCGCAGTGGCGCCGAAAGCGGCGGCCATGCAGCTGGCAGCCAAAGCAAAGCGGGTGATGCGTTTCATTTGGGTTCTCCGTTAAACCAGCTCGGTGGACAAACAGCAAAGCCGCATTATTCCGACAGTTCGCCCATTTGCGCCATGAACTAAATCACACCCTTCGGGCTTGACAGCGCGCTTGACAATTGCTTACTTGCTGTCCAGCGCCCAACTGCCGTCCCAGTTATCAGGCAGCGGGTGGACCGCCACACTGGCCAGCCGCTCTAGGTACAGCGCGCACAGTTCGTCGTCGGGCTGGGCCGCGTGCAGGGCCTGAAACTGCGCAGTGGCTGCCGCCCAATCGCGCTGGCGAAAGGCCTGCATGGCGGCGGCCACGGCGGCTGCGTGCTCGGCGCTGGCGCAGGGGCTGAACACATCCACCGCTTCGGCCCGGCCTTTGACTTGCACCCTGTCCACCGGCCGCATGGGGGGCAAGTCGGGTGCGCCTGCCCAGCCCTGCGTCTGTGCCGCTTGCAGCGTGGCGGAGCTGAACAAAATGGCGGTGCCATAGGCCTTGTTGGCCCCCTCCAGGCGCGACGCCAAATTGACGGTGTCGCCAATGGCGGTGTAGCTCAGTCGGCCAATGTTGCTGCCCATGTTGCCCACCAGCGCATCGCCAGTGTGCAGGCCCACCCGCATGCCCAAGGGGGGCAGGCCTTCGGCGGCCAAGCCCTGGTTCAAGGCCGCCATGGCTTGCTGCATTTCAATGGCGGCTTGCAGTGCCCGGCGGGCGTGGGCCTCGTCCGCCAGCGGCGCGTTCCAAAAGGCCATCACCGCATCGCCAATGAACTTGTCGATGGTGCCGCCATGGCGAAAGATGACTTCGTTCATGGCCGTCAAATAGCGGTTAAGCAAATCGGCGGCGCGTTCGGGGTCGAGCTTTTCTGACAAGCCGGTAAAGCCCGCCAAATCAGTGAACAGCAGCGTCAGCACCCGGCGTTGGCCGCCCAGGGCCACGCTTTCAGGATGTGCCGCCAACTGATTGACCACCGCCTCGGGCACATAGCGCGAAAAAATGCGCTTGACCACCAGCCGCTGTTCGCGCTCAGCCGCATAGGCCAACAGCGCATGGCCCACATACACCAGCACCACGCCCACCATGGCAATGATGGCGGGCAGCCAAATGAGTTGCTGGGCAAACAGCGCATAGGCCGCGCCGCCGACTGCGGCGATCAACACCAGGCCCACCGCAGCCGACACCAGCGGCCGAAAGCGCAGCATCAAAGCGCTGGCCAGCAGCACCGTCAGCGCCAGTGCCAGTTGCTGCTGCCACGGCGGCGCAGGCTGCACCGGTGCACCGCCCAGCACGTTTTCCAGAATGTTGGCGTGCACCTCCATGCCGGGCATGTGGCCGTGGCCCATCAGGCTGAAGGGGGTGGGAAAGGTATCGACCTGCGCTGCGCCCACGTCCGACGCGCTGCGGGTGTCGCGGCCCACAATCACCAAGGCGTCGGCCAAGTCACCGGGTTTTAAGTATTTGTCAGGCTCTAGCGCCATGTAGAACGGCACGCGTGGATAGGTGCCGGGCGGGCCGGTGTAGCGAATCAGGCTGCCCGGGGCCACTTGGGTGTTCAAGGGCTGATCCGGCATTTGCGCCTGCAGCCGCCCGACGATGGTGCGCCAAAACACGTCTTGCCCGTCTGGGATGCGGCGCATGCCTTGGTCGCGGTCAAATTCCAGGTTGACCAAACCCACTTGCGCGCCCAACTGGCCCACAAACAGTGGCAAGGGTTCTTTGCGCTGCCAAATGGTGCCGTAGGGGGTGTTTTGCTGCACCATGCCCGCGCCTAGCACCACCGTACCGGCGCGTTCGATGGCGTCGCGCAGGGCTTGGTCGTCGTCGGGCTCGGTCTCAAACTCAAACAACACGTCAAAGGCCACCACGGCGGCACCGGCGCCTTTGAGTGCGTCAATCAGCTTGGCGTGCAGGGCGCGCGGCCAGGGCCAGCGTTGGCGCAGCTCGGCCATGGACGCATCGTCAATGCCCACCAGCACAATGGGCAAACCGCTTTGCATGGGCGCGGTGGCCACGCTCAAAGCGTCAAAGCCATTGAGTTCCACGTCGTACCACCAGCGGCTGCTGGCCACCCAAGCCAGCAAGGCCCACACCACCAGGGCCAAGCCCAGCGCGCGGGGCCACGGTTGTTCAAGCCTGCGCCGCAGCGCCGACCAGCGCGGGCCCACCCGGGGCCGGGCCCGCCGCTGGTGCGGCGCCCCCGTGGCGGCGGCAGTGGTGGAGGCGGGCTCAGTCATGCGGCGCATTGTGCCGCTGGCGCTGCTGGTGCAGCCGTTCTATTTGCTACTATTTTTGTAGCTGCTTACGGCCTTTTTTTGGGCGGAAGGGGCCGATTTTCATTAGAGGCCATCGGCGCGGCGAGGTGATCTGTCAATGCCGCTACACCACCAGCACACCAGCCGTGCGCCGCTGTCTTTCTTAAGCATGTCCAGCACAAAGGCTTCGACGAGCCGCGCACGGTCGGCCGATTCCCATGTGGCTTTGACGGCGAAGTACCAGCCGCTGCGCAAGGTGGCACCCGCAAAGTTGTTCACCGTGCGGCTGGTGCTCTACCGCGCTCGCCCACCCGCCGGTCTCCCTCGTCTCGGCCTCAGTACTCGTCACGCACCCTGCTGCGACGGACACAACTGCATGGTCGAACGGCTCTAAATGCACTTGTGTGTCATTAAATTGACATGTGGGGGGGGGTAGCGTCAACCGTGGCGTCTTGCCATATCTTCAATTTCCATCGCGATGAAATCACAAGTACTTCTTTCCTTGGCGGCGACTCTTGTCTTCTCCTCAGGGGTGGCCGTTGCAAATCAGAGCAGCGTTGGCACCGACGCGCCCACTGCCAATGTCACTGCTACGCAAGCTGGGAGCGGACAGGGACGCGCAATCGGCCGTTCGGCGCTCATGAATGCCTACGTCGTGGCACTGGTTCCGGGCGCGGCCGTTGGACAGCCTGGAGTCCCTTTTGTCGCATACACGGCTCAGCCGGCTGCGTCTACCACCCTGGCCTGGGGCCCGCTGGCAAGTGGCGCGCAAGCATTTGCGTCCAATGTGTCAAACGGACAGTTGAATACCAGCTCCGTAATGTTTCAGATTCTGTCAAGCCTGCCATCTGGCGCGGGTTCGCTTTCCGGCACAGAGTTCTATCTGGGCTACGGCACCAGTTTTGATGAAATGATCGCAGCGCAGCGATACTGCGGCATTTACAGAATCCTATAAGCGTTGGTTCGCGAACGTGAGCGGGGTGCCAGCATCTCGCTCACTGCTCTGAACTCGACAGATACGAGCCCCAAAATGTCCTTCATGACAGCCGTTCAGTGGCGCCAAACCAATTGAAAGCCTACGGTTGAGTCGGCATCCCGCTTTGCCAAGTTCACCAGAAAGATGTCCACCAGCCACTTCCGATCGGATGACTCCCAGTTCGCACGCAACCCCACATCCCAAGTGCTCCGCAACGGGTCGGGCGGGGCGGTGGTAATCGGCACTGCCTGTACCTGATTGCGGCTTGTCGTGTAGGTGGCCTGAGCTTGGATGACCCAGCGCTGTGGCGCCAGCCAAGTCAGGCCCAGGCGAAAAGCCTGGGCCGGGATGTAGGGCAAGGGTTCATCCGTTAAGGTCAAGCAGCTATCAAGCGTGCCAAATCCCGGTGCGCAACCCTCCGTACGTCGCCCCCGCACAAACAAGGCACTACCGGTCACAGACATCGTAGCGCTGGCCCGATGATTGACGCTAGCGCCCAACATGTGCATTCGACCCTTTTGAAACAGTGGGTCTACGTCCCAGGTATCCAAGCTTGAGTTGAACGCGGTCAGACCGCGCTGCCGTAGGCGATCCAAATCTGACAACGCAGTGCGAGCACGCACAACATCGTCGGTGAAGCCCGGGTTCTCAATGTGACGTGCGTCAACAAACACAGTGAGGAAGGTGTTCTCAGCCAACTCGCGATCATGCTGAAGCCGAATGCGCTCCAACATGCCGCCTGGTTGGATGATTTCGCCGTCCAGCGCGATTCCAGCGGTGGTGACGGGGCCCAGGGTGCTTCCAGACACCGGCTTGCGCCAGCGTTGGTATGCCACCCGCCACGCTTCACTTGGCGTGGGCACCCAAGCAACCCCGGCTCTGGGCAACCAAGACTGCCGATTCATTGCGAAGAACGGAAACTGCAGCCGAACGCCTGAACCTTGCCCAACGTTTTCAACAGTTTGGGAGATAGTCGGCTGAATCTTGCTGTGATCAAAGCCCAGATAGCCTTCGGCTTTGAGGGTAGGGCTGATGGGCCAAAGCATCTGGGCATAGGCCGTTTGAGATTGGTCTTCGCGCTGATCATTCACCCGCAACAAACGCCGAACCGGCACGCCAATCTGAGTGAGCGACCGGCTATTGGCCGATGCGCGAGCGGCCTCAATGCCCCAACTGAACTCTGCCCGTTGAGAAAGCGCGATATCCCAGGCGATGGTGTGGCGCCACTGAAGGTCACGCGTCTGGGTGTCTACCTGCAGGTTGCGCAAGGACGTGGGTGTCTCAGCAGACCGGAGAGTGGATTGAGACGTGCCCCCACCGAATTTCAGCCAACCCTGATTGAGTGCTCCGAACTTGAAATTGGCACCCGCGTCGACACGGTTATCGTGACCGCTCAACGGTGCGTCCGGCAAGCCGGCTAACTGAGCAGGAGTCGCGACATCGACTTGCACGCTGTTGGCAAACGCGAAAAGGCCGAAGTTGTGCAGCGGTTGCGCGCCAACGGCAAAGCTGTAGTTCTCTGCTGTACCCGACGCGGCCTTTTGCGGGCGCTGCTGACTGACGTCAGCAAACCATGCCAAAGGGAACTGCTCATTCGCAAACCCGTTGACTACAAACCGAGGCCTTAGTTGGTTGTAGACATTGTTGAAGGTGCCTTCCATGCTGGTGGATGCATGCGCCCCCGGCCCCGCAATCAAAGGCTGCACCCGCCCCACCGCACCAAATGCGGTGGGGTCGGTCAGGTAGCCCTGCAGCAGCTCGCTTTGTTTGTTGAAGCGGCCGCTGTAGCGATCAGCCAAAAACAAGTGGCTGCTGGCGGCAAAGGGTGAATAGCTTTGCTGCGCGTAGCTGAGCGCCCAGTCTTCCAGGCCGAATGCGGCGAGTGCGGCGCCCAAGTTGGCGCTGCCGCGCTGGTCGTTGGCAATCGGGTTCAAGCTGCGCACATAGGGCAGCAGGCGCAGGGCTTCGCGGGCGGAATCGATGGCCGCGTTCAGGTCGCGCTGCTCGCCTTGGATGAGGGCCGCAATTTGGTAGGGCAGGGGGTCGAGCTTGTCCAGGCTGCGGGCGCGCTGCAGTGTTTGCAAGGCGGTGTCGCGCTGGCCCAGTTGGTGATAAGCCACCGCGCTGTAGATGACGGCGCGGGCATAGCGGGGCTCAATAACACCGGCGCGCAAAAAGGCGTCAAGTGCGTCTTGGCTGCGCCCGGCTTTGAGGTGCAGCAGGCCCAGACCGGTCAGGGCCACATAGTCATCCGGGCGCTCGGCCAGGGCGGCGTCAAACAGAGTTTGCGCGGCTTGCAGCTGGTTGGCCTGCACCTCGGCCATGGCGCGCAGGGCCAGCAGCGATTCTTGCGGCAGCGGCGCACTGCCCGCAGCGGCAGATTGGATGGCGTCGGCCGCGCTTTGTGCTTGCGCCAAGCGGGCGCGGGCCAGAGAGATTTCATCGCGCTCGCCGGCCACCGCGCCCCAGCCCAGCCAGCCGCGGGCGTCGGCTGGGTTGAGCCGGGTGGCGGCTTCGAATGCACGCAGAGCCAGCAGGGCGTCACCGGTAAAGCGGGCCACATCGCCCTGGGCCAGCAGCAGATCAAGTTGGTCATCGGCATTGCGCTGGGCGTCGGCTACGGCCAGCGTGTCGGCCAGCAGTTGTGCAGCGCCGTCGGCACGGTCTTGCATCACCATGAGCCGCGCCTGGGTGGCCACCATGCGCAGCTCTTGGGGGTGGCGGCTGTAGCCAGTGGCAAGCCACTTTTCAGCCACATCAAAGGCGCCCGCGTAGACGGCGATGTCAGACAGCAGCACATAGGCCCACGCCGGCGCAATGCCTTGGGCGTGGGCGTGCTCCAAATTAGCGCGCACTTCGGGCCAGTTGTTGCTGCGCAGGTCTTCTTGCAATTGCCTGGCCAGCGCGTCGGCGGGGGTGCCGCGCAGTTCGCGCAGGCGGCTGGCGTCAATGCGGAAATCGCTCACCCACTGGATGCGCTCAGCGGGGTTTTGCAGGATTTGTTTGGTGGGCGCGCGGCCGATTTCAGCCAGGCCTTGCTCGCCGCTGCGCACGGTGACGCTGCCTTGCTCGTTATAAAAGCGCACTTCGCCGTGCAGCACGGTGAGGCGGGCGCGGCCTTGTTCGTCGACTTCCATTTCCCAATCAGTGCCTTGAATGGCAGCGATGGCCGACGGGGTTTGCATGGCCACCTTGCCGGGGCCACCTTTGGTTTGGCTCCAGGCGCGGCCTTGGCGCAGATCAATGGTGTTGGTGCCCGCCGCGCCCTGCGGCGCTTTCACCTGAAACATGCTGTTTTGGGCCAAGCGCAGCTGGGTTTTGTCGGCAAACATCAGCGCAATGGCGCTTAAGTCACCGGTGCGCACAAAGTGTTCGTTATCAATCTTTTGCGCTTGTTTGGCTGGGCTCCAGGTGGCCTGGTTGGGCGGCCGGGTTTCGCCCTTGCCGGTGAGCGACACGATTTCAGCCACATTGGCCAGCACCAGCGCAGGCAGGGCCGCCAACAGCGCAGCCGCCAGGCCGCGCAGGGGATGGGTGGGCGTCAAAGGCATGGTGTGAAGGGCTCGGTTGCATCCGGTCGACGCGACACTGCGTCAGCAAGCACAGGCGGCACGACGGGCCCGCCAGCGTGATCTGGCGCACACCGCTGGGCACCGCTACGCTGGCGCCCACCGCTTGGGTTAGGTTAACGTGAAACCTGCGCCCCTCGCAATCTGACTCGCCATGAAAACGCCCCTTGTGCATGAAGCAGTTCACGACGCTGCACCGCAACCGGTGCGGTGCATCTGGGCGTGCTGGCTGGCGCTGGCCATGGCCTTGTGCAGTCCGCTGGCCCAAGCCGACAACCGCAATCCATCGCCGCTGAAAGCGGTGCAAGACCTGCGGTTTTTTGCCGCCACTGCCACCACACCCAGCGCCACCTTTGCGCTGGTAGACAACGCCTTGCTGCGCATCACCGACGCGGGCGACAACGTGGTGCACTTAAGCCGCAGCGTGCCCGACGACGCCATCACCACCTTTGTCACCATACTGCGCAGCGGCGCGCTGGAGCTGGCGGTGGGCACCAGCGCCAGCGGCGTGTGGCGGTCTGTTGACGGCGGCACTACCTGGTTGCCCACCAGCGGCGGGCTCACTTGTTTGTCGGTGATTGCGCTAGAAACCATCAACCCGCAAACCCAACTGGCCGCCACCCGGTGCAATGGGGTGGACACCCTGTGGCGCACCTCCGACGCAGGGGCCAACTGGCGCAGCGTGGCGGTGCTGGCCAACGGCGTGCGGCTGAACCGGCTGGTGGCGGCCGGTGCCGGCGAAGGCTTGTCGCAGGCCTACACCAGCAACGGCGTGTTGGCATCTGCGGATGGGGGCGCCAACTGGCGCGCGGCGGCTGAATTTCCGTCGCTGGCTTTTTTAAGCACGCTGCCTGCGGGCTCGCAAGTGCTTGACATGCTGTTTACCGACGCCACGGCTACCCGTGGCGCGGGCACGCTGGTGCTGGTGCAAGGCGTGGGCGTCTTCTTCAGCCAGCGCATTGGCACGGCCACCAGCGTGAGCAACGGCACGCTGCAGTTGCTCAACGACGGCTTGCCCAGCCGCAACTTTGGCCCGCGCTTTAGCACGCCTGGCAATCAAGTCATGCTGACTCTGGAGGGCTCGCAAGCCGGCATTTACGAACTCGTCAGCGGGCCTCGTTGGCAATTGGCCATCTCCACGGCGGCCTTGCCCAGCGTGTTGCAAGTCTTTAAGTTCAACGCCAGCAGCGATGTTTGGTATGCCAGCACCCGCCGCAGCGGGCTGTGGATCAGTGCCAACAACGGCCGCCGTTGGGCGCGCTTAGGGGTGCGCAGCGTGCGGGTGGCCGCCGCCGTGGCGGGCTTGACGTTTCCCGGTGGCCGACTGGCCAATGCGGCGGTCGATATCTCCCTGGTCGACCGTCGCGACGGCGACCAGCGCCTGCTGACCGTCACCGGTGAACTGGACCTGGCAGCCCTGCAAGTGCCGCAAGCGGCACTGTTCAATGTGTATGTGTTGGCCTATGTGCCAACGGCCGCAGCCAACCCGGCCACGGCGGCCTTCAGCGTGCTGCAAAAAACACCCGCCGAAACCTGGGGGGTGGCCGCCGTGCCCTTGACGGCTTACCTGGCCAATGCCACGCTGGGTTCACAAGACCAGGCCATCCTGATCGAATTGATCGTCGATATCGACATGGGCACGCTGCCGGGTACTGAGTTCTACCTAGGCTACGGCACCACTGGCGAAGAAATGCTGGCCGCGCAGCGCTATCGCGGTGTTTACAAGGTAGTGCCACCCTGACGGCCAAGGCTGAGTGCCTCTCTAGGAGATGCTATGTTTTTTGTAGCTAGTTCCGCCCTGTTCAAGGGCGCAATCGCCCTTTTTGCTTTAACGGCTGCGCTGATCACCCACGCGGCTGCGCCCAATGCCTCCCCGCTGGGCAGCGCAGCCGGGCTGTTTGTGGCGCGCGACGCTACCGGGGCCGACGTGCCCTTGGCGCAGATTGACGGCGCGCTGTTTCGCCTAAGTGCAGACGGCCGCACGTCCACCAACTTGGTGCTGGGTGTGAATGACACCCGCATCAACACCTTTGCGCTCGACCCCGGCACGTTCAACAACGTGCTCTATGTGGGCACGCCAGCCACCGGTGTGTGGAAAAGCACCGATGGCGGCGCGACTTGGTCGCAACGCAACACAGGGCTGACGTGTTTGAACGTGACCAGCTACAACGCCACCACCACCACCCGCCACTTGCTGGGTGCGCGCTGCAACAACGTGGACACCATCTGGGTCAGCCAAGACGGCGGCACCAGTTGGACGCCGCGCTTTAGCTTTGCGGCTGGGGTGCGCATTTATCGGTTTACCGTGTCGCTGTCGGTGAATGCAAGGTCCTATGCGCGCACCAGCGGTGGGCTGTGGGTATCGCAAGACGAGGGAGCGACTTGGACGCAGGTGGCACAAAGTACGCAAACCGTGTTTCGCAACATTCCGCTGAACGCCGACACCCCCGATTTCACCAGCCAAAACGATTCCACCACCCAGAATGCCCAACTGGTCTTGGTGCAGGGGCAAGGGCCTTTCTACACCGCCAATGGCTACTCATCGAACTCTGCCATCAGCACCTACGCGTTGCTGACGGCTGGCCTGCCAGCGCTGACGTTTGGCACGCGTATCAGCGTCGTCAACCAACAGTTTTACTTGCCTGTGGTGGGCTTTGGGTTGTACCGGCTGAACATGGCTGGCACGCAATGGGAACTGGCGATTTCTGAGCAAGCCGTGCCCGCGATCAACCGGGTGTTTCAGTTCAACCAAGACCCGCTCATTTGGTTTGCGCAAAGCCGCACCAGCGGCATTTGGCGCAGCACCGACGGCGGCACCACTTGGGCGCGTTGGGGTGTGACCAACGTGGTGGTGCCGCCTGCCGGCACGGGCGGCGGCGGGGGGCAGAACTTCACCATTCCCGCAGGCAACGTGCCCGAGGCGGCCGTGCAAGTCACGACAGTGGGGCCCATCACCCAGCGCACCATCACCGCGCAGCTGGATGTGACGCAACTGCCCGTGCCGCAAGCCGAGACGCGCTATCAGGTCTACGTGATCGCGCTGCTGCCCACAGCCACACCAGTCATCTTCCTAAAGGGCTCTGACCCAGCCCCGCGCGACTGGGGGCCAGTGACCAACCCGCTGCGGGCCTTTATCAGCAACGTGTCGCTGGGCTCGCAAGATCAGCGGGTGATCATTGAGATCATCAAAGACGCTGACCTGACGGCGCTGGTGGGCGCTGAGTTCTACATCGGCTACGGCAAAGACGACGCTGATCTGCTGGCCAATCGGCGCTATCGCGGCGTGTACAAAATCGTTCCTTGAACCAGCCTTAACCCAG
Source organism: Comamonadaceae bacterium (assembly GCA_013297985.1). GTDB lineage: Bacteria > Pseudomonadota > Gammaproteobacteria > Burkholderiales > Burkholderiaceae_C > JAAFIY01. The sequence goes on from JAAFIY010000061.1 coordinate 11,071, forward strand.
CCGCGCTCGCAGCCAGCGAAGCGGCTGGGTGATGCGCCAGCTCAGCGACGCATGGGTGGCAGCTAGTGCCTCGGTGATGTGGGTCAGCGCAGCGGTTTGCGCATCTAACTGAGCCTGCAAATTGCGCGCGTGTTGCGTGGTCAGCGCATGCTCGGCGGTGGCGGCCTGCAGCTGGGTACTGCGGGTTGCTAGTTCAGCTTGTGCGGCTGCCGTCTGGGCGTGGGCGCTAAGCAGTTCACGCTGCAATTGCTGCATGGCGTGGTGCGCGGCAGTCAGCGCCTGTGCATGGGCCTGCGCTTGCGAACTGATCTGGGCGTTCGCGGTGTGCAGCAACGTTTGCACATGGGCCAGCTCGGCGTTGCGCTGCTTCTGGTGAGCAAACACGGGCATGACGCCTGCAGCTACCCCTGCGTCTGACTGTTGGGCCCAGACGTCTAGCGCAGCGTCTTGGCCACCCTTGCGCCACACACTGAAGTATTCGCCTTGGGTGGCAGTGAATTCCAGCACCGGCCACGCGTGCCAGCCCAAGGCCTGGCGGCACTCGCGCATGAAGGCGGCAAACTCGTCGGCGGTCCACACATGCGCGTGTTCGCGCCGGGCACGCACAGCCAGCAGCGCACCGGCAAAACGCTCGGGCGACTCTTGGGTTTCGGGGTGCACCGCGCGCAAGAACTCGGCGTAGTGCTCGTCCGTCACTTGCGTGGTCTGGGCTTGGTATTCGGCCCACACGTGGCCCCAGGGCGTGCTGGCGCGGGGTTTGTCAAAGCTGTAATTTTTGTCGGGGGCCGACACCACCGCCACGCCGCCCGGGCGTAGCACCCGCATCAGCTCGTTCAACACCCGAACCGGGTTGGCTACATGCTCAATGACGTGGTTCAAGATGACGAAGTCATGACTGGCGTCGGCAAAGTTCGTGAGGCCCGTCACGTCCAAGTCAATCACATGGTCTACATGCACCAACGGGGTGGAGGCCAGCTCAGGAAAATGCGCGACGATCTCGGTTTCGGTGTGCGCATCGCAATACGCCACCTGTACCCCCGGCGGCACCTGGGCCGGTTGATGCAGTGCGCCAATTTCAATGCCGCGCCCACGCAGCAGGCTGTAGCCAAGCAAACGATGATCCATGTCGCCCATTGTCTCTGATGCCTTTTCTCAAGGGAGCGCACCGTGAACCTACGCTATCTGCCCGTCATCGGCCTAGTGGCGGTCGTCGCGGCACAGGCCCAGCCGGTGCCCAACGCTGCCGTGAATGCCCTGGGCACCAATTTGGATGCGGTAGTGGATTTTTCTCCGCAGATGCCCTTTGTGGATTTGTTCAAAGCCAGCCGCCCTTGGTATGGCCAAGCCGATGGCACCTTTGACACCAACGAAGCCAACCTGCTGGATTTAGACGCCCAAGGCTGGGTGCGCACCCTCAACCTACGCCCGGGAGTGGCTACCCTAGTGGCGCCACGCTTCACCCGCATTTGCACCTTGCTGATGAGCATGGGCCCAGTCAACGGGGGCCCGGTGGCGGGGCAATTACCGTATCCCGCAGGCCAGTATGTGGTGCGCTACGAAGGCCAAGGCACTTTGGTCTACAGCTTGGCTGCGCGCAAAAACACGGCTTTGTCGGCCCCGGGCCGTGATGTGTTGGATGTGACCCCGGCCGAGCCTGGTTTTCAAATCTGCATCACCGCCACCAGCGCGGCCGCACCGCTGCGCAACATTCGGGTGTATGCCCCCGGCACCGAGGCGCTGGCGGACGCGGGTGAGGTGTTCAGCCCAGGCTTTGTGCAGCGCTTGCAGCATTTCAGCGTGCTGCGCTTTATGGATTGGCAGCACACCAACAACGCCACCCAGGGCGCCACAGCCCTGCGCGCGCTGCCCACCGATGCCCGTTACAGCACCACCGAGCTGGGTGTGTCGGCTGAAACCATGGCTGACCTGGCGGCCAAGACAGGCGCCATTGCGTGGTTCAACATGCCGCAGCCCGCCACCGATGCCTGGGTGCGCGCCTTTGCCACGGCGGCGCTGGCGCGCTTGCCCGCGCAGCGGCCTGTCATCGTGGAATACAGCAACGAGATCTGGAACGATTTGTTCAGCCAAGGCCGCGCGCTAGAGGCCGAAGGTGTGGCCCGCTTTGCGGGTGCGGCAGGCTCCAACTTTGACAAGCGCTTAAGCCGCTACGGCGAACGCGCGGCTGAAATCTGCCGCGTGTGGCGCAGCGCCGCCGCGCCCAACCCCGAGCGCATCCGCTGCGTGATGGCGGGCCAAGCGGCCAATACCTACATTGCTGAGACCGCGCTGAACTGCCCTTTGAGCCCCCAGCGCCCTTGCAAGAACGCAGGCTTTGTGGCGCTGGCCATTGCGCCCTACATCGGCGACCACGTGGGCTTGCCGCAAAACATCGCCACGGTACAAGGCTGGGCGGCCCAGGGCCCGGCAGGCATGGCGAACTTGTTCAATGAACTCATCAATGGCGGCACTTTGGCAGGCACTGAAGGTTCACTCGCCACCATGGAGCGCCGCGTGCTGGCGCACGCCACCCTGGCCCGCGCGCAGGGCGTGGCGCTGTATGCCTACGAAGGCGGCCAGCATCTGGCGGGCATTGGCGCGGCGCAGAGCAATACCGCCATCAACACCTTGATGGATGCGGCCAACCGCGACGAGCGCATGGGCTCGCTGTACACCTCCATGCTGGCCACCTGGGCGGCAGCGGGTGGGGATTTGTTTGCGCACTTCAGCGACATCGGCAGCCAAAGCCGCTTTGGGCGCTGGGGCGCGCTGGAGCTGCCCACACAAGCCAGCGCGCCGAAACACGATGCGCTGGTGCGCGTGGGCCGGGTGGCGTATCAACGGCGGTCGGCCTGCCTGATGAGCTGGGCCGAGCGCACGCTGCCCAGTGTGTTTGACTCAGCGGTGCCACAGCGCGGCACCCTGCAGGGCTTTGACTACCGGCTGTACCCCTCAGGCCACGCGCTGGCCACCACCCAACTCGGTCATCGGGTGTGGGCGCTGGGGCCGTTGACGGGCGGCAGCCTGCGCGAACTGGGCGTGCTGACTGACTTTGCGGTGACGGCTGCCTGTAACTGATTCAATCCCAAGTTAAGCCATGGCATTTGAAGAAGTCTCCCAGCCGCTGGATGCGCCCTACCGTGCGGTGTGCTGGGTGCGTGCCACCTTTGCCGATGGCCGCACCGCGCGCGGCTCAGGCGTGGTGCTAGGCGCCAACGATGTGCTCACCGCACTGCACGTGGTGTTTGACCCCGACGCGGGCTATGCGGTGCGCATCGAGATCGTGCCCGCCACCGACACTGTGCCCACCTTCACCGCACCACTGGGCCGCTACACCGACATGACGTCTGTCGTCGGCCGCGCGCCCACTTGGGATGTCAACGGCGACCGCTTGATATCGCCCAGCGAAGCACAAGGTGACTTTGCCCTAATTGGCCTGAGCAGCCGCATCAGCGACGCCACCGGCGCGCTGCCGGTGTTGACCACGCCTTATGTCGGCCAAGCGCAAATGGTGGGCTACCCCAGCCGTGGCACCGGCCAGATGCGCGATACGGTGGCGGTGCAGCCGAGCAGCCAGTTTGGCGTGTACACCATGAATGCGGCGCTGGGCTCAGGTGGCTCAGGCGGCCCGCTCTTAGTGACGGGCGACGACGGCGTGACGCGGGTGGCCGGCACTTCGTCCAGCGGCAATTTAAGCAACACCGCAGGCACCTATGCGGGCCTGTTTGGCGCGGGTACAGCGCAGTGGTTGCAGCAGGCCATGGCGGCCAACAACCGCGAGATCGTGCCGGTTTCCTTGGCCGGTGGCCCCAATGCCGACGTGCTGGCCTCCAAGGCGGCGGATGAGCGGGTGGACGGCGGCGCGGGTGTTGACGTGTGGGTGCTGTCTGGCGCCCTCAATCAATACCTCCTCAGTACCACCACACCGCCTGACCCGGCCACCCCGCGCCGCTGGACGGTAGCCGACACCGTGGGCGCGGATGACCCCATCAACGCCCGCAATGGCACCGATGTGCTCGCGCAGGTAGAAAGGCTGCGCTTTTCAGATCAAGGCCTGGCCCTGGATATCCAAGGCAGCGCCGGGCAAGCCGTGCGGCTGGTGGGTGTGCTGGGGGGCACCGCTGCGGTTAAAGACCCCGCCGTGGCGGCGCAAGCCTTGCCGCTGTGGGACGCGGGCCTGAGCACATCGGACGTGGCGCAACTTGTGGTGAGCAACGGCACGCTGGCCAATTTGGCGGGCGGCAGCACTACTGCCGACTGGGTGGCCTTGCTGCTGCGTAACGCCCTGGATCGCGCGCCTTCCACCGCCGAGTTGGCCGATGCGGTGCAAGCGGTGCAACTCAGCGGCTGGGACACCGCCCAATGGCTGGTGTGGGCCAGCCAGCAGCCAGCGGTAGCCGCCGCCGTGGATTTGACCGGTTTGGGGCAGACGGGGTGGGCGTTTGCCTTGGGCTGAAAACAATTGGGGTCAGACCCCAATTAATAAAAATGATAGCTAGAAGGGCTTGTTTCTAGAGCTGTAGCGCCTGGTTTTATGGTTGGGTTGTCCGGGGGTCCTTGGGTGGCGAACTTACGCACGTGGTGTGCGGCAGGGCCTTGGGGGCTTAAGGGATCGCCGGTCGGGCGGCACACCGCCCGACTGCCCTGCTGGTACTCGCGATCACAGGCCGCCGCAGAACTCGGCTGGCGCCTCAAACAGCTGCGACGGACGGCTTCGCCGCAACCTGTGCTCCCTGCGTTCCTCGGCGGCATCCATGCGCCCCCAAGGCCCTGCCGCACACCACGAGCTGCCCCGATGCAGCACCCCCGGTTCAACCGCCGTGACGGAAGCGCAGCAGCCGAGTGGGTGGCCCGATAGCGTAAGTAGAGGAGGAGAAGAGTCCAGTGGACTCTTCGGGGGACATGGAGCTATCGGGCTGCCCGCTCGGCTGTTGTGCTTCTGGGCAGAGCGCCTAAACCAAGCCCCACGAAAAACCCAAAACAAAACAGCCGCCACCGCCCTAAAAAACGACGTATTCAGCTATTTTTTCAATAGCAAAATTCACAAACTGAAAACCCAATCCCAAGCCCCCACAAGGGGCACTCAACCCCACGGCTCAGGGCCCATTCGAGCCGCCTTCCAATCGGGCCCATGCAAGTCCTACCTACTCTGCCTCGATTCACCTTCACGGCTTGGCTGCGCAAGGGCCTTACGGCGCTCAGCTTCAGCGCCGTGGCCGCCAGCGCGCTGGCGCAAACCCCGCCCCCGCTTAGCTTGGCTGTCAGCCCTGTGCTCAACGGCCTGCGCCAGCCTTGGGACATTGCCTATGCGCCTGACGGCGCCATGCTGTTCACTGAAAAGTGCCACGGCCTGTCGGTGCGCTTGCCAGACGGCACCGTGCGCAAGTTGGCGGGCAATGAGCCTGATTACCCCGTGCAGGCCACCGATTGGTTCTGCCAAGGCCAAAGCGGCGTACATGGCGTGGCGGTGGACCCCGCCTTTGCGCAAGGGCAGCGGTTTATCTATGTCTTCAGCGCTAGCCGTTTGCAGACCAACCCGCGCACCAACCGCGTGGCGCGCTTTACCGTGGGGCCCAACTGGGCCTTGTCGGCCCGCACCGACATCGTGCCCGACATCGCCTTCAAAGAACTGCGCAACCTGGGCGGCCCCGGTGCCCACAGCGGCGGGCGCATTCGCTTTGGGCCCGATGGCTATTTGTGGATCACCACCGGCGACAACCACGACCCTGGCTTGCCGCAAGACCCCAAGCGCTTAGGCGGCAAAACTCTGCGGGTGGATCGTGACGGCAAAGCGGCGCCGGGCAATATCACCGCGCCGGGCTTTGACACCCGCATCTACACCTACGGCCACCGCAACCCGCAAGGCATTGCCTTCAGGCCGGGCACCGCTCAGGTGTTCACCGCTGAGCATGGTCCCAACCACACTGACGAAGTCAACCTGCTGCGCGTGGGTGCCAACCTGGGCTGGGATCCGTCCAACCGCCCCAACCTAGCCTGCAACGAAGGCTATTGCGGCTATGCGGGCAACAAAGACAGCATGCCCATGACCGACTTGCAGCGCTTTCCCAATGCCCTGCGCCCGCTGTGGACCAATGGCGACCGCAGCGAAGGCATGGGCCCGGCTGAGTTCTTGAGCGGCGCGCAATGGGGCGCTTACAACGGCGCGCTGGTGGTGTCGCTGATGCGTGGCTTGCGCTTGGCGGTGTTGCAGCTCGACGCAGCGGGCCAAGTCACCCGTGCGGCCGACGCTGACATGCCCAGTCTGCGCTTGCGCAGCCTGATCATGGGGCCAGACGGCGCCTTGTGGGGCAGCACCGATGACGGCCGCGTGCTAAGGCTGCAGCCGCGCTCTTGATGCTGCGCTTTAGCGCGTGAGATAGCCCCCGTTGATGAACAGCGTTTGCCCATTGACCCACTGCGACTGGGGGCTGGCCAAAAACTCCACCAGCGGTACGATCTCTTCGACTCGGCCCAAACGGCCCGCCACCGACAGTCGGGCGGCAAAGGCAGTGCTTTCGGGTGTCTCTGCGGCATGGAAGAACGGGGTGTCAAGTGGCCCAGGTGCAACCGTGTTGACGGTGATACCGCGCTGACCCACTTCGCGCGCCATGATGCGAGAGAACTCTTCTACCGGCGCTTTTGTACCGGCGTAGGCCGAGTAGCCCGGCGCGGTACCTGCTGTCAGCGAGGTGCCGATGTTGATCACCCGCCCGTTGTTGCGCATGCGCTGGGCGGCCTGCTGCATCGAAAAGTACAAGGCCTTGGTGTTGACGCGGTGCAATGCGTCGAACTCGGCCTCGGTGAGCTGGGCCACGGGCTTCTTCACAATCTTGCCCGCGTTGTTCACGACGATGTCCACGGCGCCGAACTGGGACTGGGCCAGCTCATACACGCGCTGCACGTTGGCCACCTCACCCAGATCGCCTGCGATCAGCGCGGCTCGCCCGCCGACGGCACGCACCAAGCGCGCAGTCTCTTCGGCCTCAACAAGCGAAGCTGATCGGTGGTAGTGCACCACCACGTCAGCACCCATCCCGCCCAATGCCACTGCGAAAGCGCGGCCCAGGTTGTGCCGCGCACCGGTCACGATGGCCACCTTGCCAGCCAGCGGGCGGTTCGCTTGAGCAGCTTGTGCGGCTGACGGAGCCAGGCCCGCGCTGCCCAGGGCGGCGGCCACTCCAGCCAGGGCGCCCAGGCCACCCAGCAACTGGCGGCGAGCAGGTTGTACAACGGTTTGTGATGCGGAGCTAGTCATGACAAAGTCCAAAGATGGGGTTGATTCGGTCATGCCACTTGTCCCTTTGCACAGCAGCGGGTGGATGCGGCATGGGCTGAACTTTGAAGGCTGCAAACCCGCGGCTGATGGCGCGAAGATGACGAATTAGTAATCCTGCATCGGCCCCAGGTTTGGCACCATCGCAGTTCTTGCCCTATCAACTGCCTTGCTCATGCGACTCCTGGTCATCGAAGACGAAAAACGACTGTCGGACTACCTGCTCAAGGGCCTGACTGAGCAGGGCCACGTGGTCGATGTGGCGGCCGACGGCATCGAAGGCCGCCGCTTGGCCCTGGGTGGCGATTACGATTTGGTGCTGCTGGACGTCATGCTGCCGGGCGTGGATGGCTTTGGCGTGCTCAAGGCGCTGCGCAGCGCCACCGGCACCCAAGCGCGTACCCCGGTGCTAATGCTCACTGCACGCGAGCGGGTCGAAGACCGGGTGCGCGGCCTAGAAGAGGGCGCTGACGACTACCTGGTCAAGCCCTTTGCGTTCAGTGAGCTGGTGGCCCGCATCGGCGCTTTGGCGCGGCGCGGATCTTCCTTGGGAAGCGCCAGCAGCGCCCCCAGCACAGTGCTCAAGATGGCTGATTTAGAAGTGGACCTGATCGCCCGACGGGCCACCCGCGCCCAGCAGCGCTTAGACCTCACTGCCAAAGAATTTGCCCTGCTGGCTTTTTTGCTGCGCCGCCGGGGGCAGATCTTGTCGCGCACCACCCTTGCCGAGCAGGTCTGGGATATGCACTTTGACAGCGAAACCAACATTGTCGAAGTGGCGGTTCGGCGCCTGCGTAGCAAGCTCGATGATCCATTTGGCTGCAAGCTGCTGCACACCGAACGCGGCATGGGCTATGTGCTCGAGGACCGCAGCGCATGAGCCCTCTAACGGTGACACCTGTGGTCGGGCCCGTGTACTCCATCCGGCAACGCTTGGCTCGGCGTGTGGCGGTGCAAGTGGGTATCGCTTTAGCACTGATGGTGCTGATCATTTATGCCAGCGCTGCCTGGCTGATGGAGCGTAAACAAGCCGTTGAGCAAGCGCAAAAGATGGCTGTGATACAGACCATCGTGCGTGAAGCGGCCCAGGCTGGGGGCGAGCCGCGCGTGCAAAGCACCTTGGCGTTGGTGGCTCAGCGGCGGCCCTCGACTCGGCTGGAGGTGTTGCGCGCCGACGGCAGCGTCTTCTACCGCGATCCTGACGAAGCCCCATGGCGCTTGTCGGCCCATCAGCGCAGCGACCACTTTGCGATGGACGTGTCGGCCCAGGGCGGCGGGGTGCTCAGTGCCACCTTGACGGTAGACACCGAGCAAGACACGGGCTTGATGCGTGGCTTGGCTTGGACGCTGCTACTGGTGCCCTTGCTGGGTGCTGCCCTGGTGGGTGCGGGCACCGCCTGGCGAGTGCGCCGTGAGCTGCAACCCCTGAAACGTCTGGCCGATCAAACAGCGCAAATCTCGGCCCAACGTCTTGGGGCTCGCTTGGCATTGACCGAGGTCGCCGAGGAGTTGGCTCCCTGGTTAACTCAGTTCAACGCGCTGATGGATCGGCTAGAGGCGGCCGTCGCGCAACTGGAGGCCTTCAATGCCGATGTGGCGCATGAACTGCGCACCCCGTTGGCGGCGCTGATTGGCCACACCGAAGTGGCCTTGTCGCGCGAGCGGCCCGCGCTAGAGCTGCGCGAGACCATGGGGCAATCGCTGGTAGAGCTGCAGCAGTTGTCGGCCATGGTGGGCGACATGTTGTTTCTGGCGCAGGCCGATCGTGGCGCACTCGCGCGGCGCGGGCCCTTACAGAGCCTAAATGCGCTGGCCCAACGGGTGGCGGACTACCACGAGTTCACGCTCGAAGATATGGGCTTGCGTGCGCAGGTGCAGGGCGACGCGCAGGTGCAAGTGGATGAGGCTTTGGTGCAACGGGCGCTTTCAAATCTGCTGGCCAATGCCACACGCTATGGGCAAAGGGGTTCACGGGTGGTGGTGCGGATTGAGGCCGCAGGCTCTCACGGCGAGGTCAGCCTGTGCGTGGAAAACCAGGGTGCGCCTATCGACGCACAGGCCTTGCCGCGGCTCTTCGACCGCTTCTACCGGGCAGACGCCGCGCGCCAAGACAGCTCGCAGCACCATGGACTGGGGCTGGCCATCGTGGCGGCTGTGGCCCGCATGCACGGCGGGCAGACTTGGGCAAGCAGCGAGGCTGGATACACCCGGGTGGGCCTTGTGTTGGCTGTGAGGTAGTACCCCGGCAGGCCGTGCGGCTAGGCCCAGGCCCAAAACCCTGTGGCCGCACTCGGTTCACGCGTCCTGCACAATTGACGTAACGTCAACTGACTGTGCCCTCCCGCGCAGGCCCGCACAGGGCCGGGTGCTTGCATCTGATTTCGCGCGTAGTGGGGCTCGGTGCCATTGGTAAGTGCCATGCCTGTACTGTCTTCCAAGCTCAATGTTCGCTCTGCTGACTTTGTGGCCAACGCCACGGCCATGCGGGCTTTGGTGACTGATCTGCACGCCAAGCTCGACCAGATCGCTCTGGGCGGCGGCGATGCGGCCCGCGCCAAGCACACGGCACGCGGCAAGCTGCTGCCGCGCGACCGCGTCAATCAGTTGCTTGACCCGGGCACGCCGTTCCTTGAAATCGCGCCCATGGCCGCGTTTGGCATGTACCCCGACCGCGACGGCAGCGACAGCGCCCCGGCCGCCGGCGTCATTGCGGGCATTGGCCGCATCAGCGGGGTGGACTGCGTGGTGGTGTGCAACGACGCCACCGTCAAGGGCGGTACCTACTACCCGCTCACCGTTAAAAAGCACTTGCGCGCGCAAGAAGTGGCGGCGCAAAACCACCTTCCTTGCGTGTACCTGGTGGATTCAGGCGGCGCCAACTTACCCAACCAAGACGATGTGTTTCCCGACCGCGACCACTTTGGCCGCATCTTCTACAACCAGGCCAACTTAAGCGCCCAGGGCATTGCGCAGATTGCGGTCGTCATGGGCAGTTGCACCGCCGGTGGCGCCTACGTGCCCGCCATGAGCGACGAGGCCATCATCGTCAAAAACCAGGGCACCATCTTTTTGGGTGGCCCGCCGCTGGTGAAGGCCGCCACCGGTGAAGTCGTCACGGCCGAAGACCTAGGCGGCGGCGACGTGCACACCCGCTTGTCGGGCGTGGCCGATCACTTGGCCAATGACGATGCCCACGCCCTGCGCCTGGCGCGGCAATCGGTGGCGCGGCTGAACCGCCCGGCGCTCACTGCCCCACCGTCGGCGCCAATGCCACCGCGCTTTGCCGCTGAAGAGTTGTACGGCGTCATCCCCACCGACACCCGCAAGCCCTTTGATGTGCGCGAAATCATCGCCCGCATCGTGGACGACAGCGCATTTGACGAGTTCAAAGCCCGCTTTGGCACCACGCTGGTGTGCGGCTTTGCGCACATTGAAGGCATGCCGGTGGGCATCGTGGCCAACAACGGCATTCTGTTTAGCGAATCGGCGCAAAAGGGTGCGCATTTCATTGAGCTGTGCTGCCAGCGCAATGTGCCCTTGGTGTTTTTGCAGAACATCACCGGCTTCATGGTGGGCCGCAAGGTCGAAAACGAAGGCATTGCCCGGCACGGCGCCAAGATGGTCACCGCAGTGGCCTGCGCCCAGGTGCCCAAATTCACCGTGATCATTGGTGGCAGTTTTGGCGCGGGCAACTACGGCATGTGTGGCCGCGCCTATAGCCCGCGCTTTTTGTGGATGTGGCCCAACGCACGCATCAGCGTGATGGGCGGCGAGCAGGCCGCCAGCGTGCTCGCTACGGTGCGGCGTGACGGCATCGAGGCCAGCGGCAAAGCTTGGAGTGCCGACGAAGAAGAAGCCTTCAAAGCGCCCATTCGCAGCCAATACGAAACCCAAGGCCACCCTTACTACGCCACTGCCCGCTTGTGGGACGACGGCGTGATCGACCCCGCCGATACCCGCCGCGTGCTGGCGCTGGGCCTGGCCGCCAGCCGCCATGCGCCGGTGGTGCCCACACGCTTTGGCGTGTTTCGCATGTAGGGCAAGGCGGCCAACATGCATCCGCTGCAAAGCCATTTGCTGACGCTGGCGCACTACAACGTGTGGGCCACTGACAAGCTGCTCACGGCCACCTTGGCTCTGACCGATGCCGACTACCAGCGCGACGTGGGCCTGTTCTTTGGCGGCGTGCACGGCACCCTGAACCATCTGTTGGTGGGCGAGCACACCCTGTGGTGGCCGCGCTTTGCCCAGGGCCTGTCGCCCAAGGTGCAGCTAGACGCCATCGTGGAGTCTGACCGAGCCGCGTTGGCGCAGCGGCTGCGCGAAGGCGCAGCGCGTTGGCCCGGCTTCATTGCCGATCTGAGCGCCGAGCGGTTCGTCGGCACGCTTGACTACACCACCACCCGCGGCGTGGCGCAATCGCTGCCCTTTGCCACCACGCTGGCGCATGTGTTCAACCACGCCACCCACCACCGCGGGCAGATCACCGCAGCGCTGACGCACTTGGGAGCGCCGTGCCCGGAACTGGATTTGGTGTTTTTTCTGCAGCAGTCCACCGCGCGGGGGGCGCAGTGATAACGTTGCGATTCCCTCACTTCTACTTGGGTGGCAGTGCGTGCGCACCGCCTCGACTGCATGGAAGCCCTGAACCTGTCGCAACTGGCGCAATGGGACATGACGCAGGCCTTGGCCCTAGCCGCCGCGCTGGGTTGGGCCAGCGGCGTGCGCTTGTATCTGGCCGTGTTTGTGGCAGGGCTGGCTGGGCAGATGGGCTGGGTGGGTCTGCCCGAGGGCTTGACCGTGCTGCAACACCCAGCAGTGTTGGGCGTGAGCGGCTTCATGCTGGCGGTGGAATTTTTGGCCGACAAAGTGCCGCTGATCGACAGCGCCTGGGACGCAGTACACACCTTCATTCGCATCCCGGCAGGTGCGGCCTTGGCAGCGGCGGCACTGGGCGCCGACAGCGCCAC
>JAAFIY010000062.1 GCA_013297985.1 Comamonadaceae bacterium
AAGAGCCAGTCGCCTGCTGCTCGCTAATCGGTAGTTTTCCGGTTCTAAGCGCCACCAAGGAAACTTGGTGGCGCTTTTTCTATTGGGGGAAAAGAAATTGATGTCCACTGTGATTCGCCTCACCGCTAAAGCGGGAGGCCTTGTGCTAGCGGGGCTTTTGGGCTTCGCCAGCGCCGTATCCGCGCAATCCACGGGTGACTATGTACCGCTGGTGCAGCGTGGCTTTGGCGATTACCGCACCACCTACGCGCCTACCTCGCCGTCCATCGGACGCGGCGGCGCGGAAGTGACCCTGGCCACCAGCCACGGTGACTTCTCTTTGTCCCGAGTCAAGGTGTTCATCCCACCGGGAACGAAAGGTTTCAGTGTTTCTTGGCAGCCTTTCTTTTCGGGGTTTGACTCACGTGCTGTCGCACGCTTTCGCGCTATTCCGACAGTCACCAACGGTATCGACGTATCTCCCGCGACCGCCATCACTGACTCCACCCGTACCCTGTCTCGCCTGATTGCGGGTGAAGAACTTCGCTTTTACGGCCCTCCCAACAGCGGCGGCATGTCGGTGTCTAACTACCAAGCTGGCACGGGCTTCCAAGCCAGCCAAGGTGGCTACATCTACTTCAACATGCTGCAGATCCCCGAAGGGCGTTTGATCAGCCTGCAAACCACCATCATCGTGGATGAGGCCTGCTATTTGTCGTGGTACGCCGCCGCAAGCTGGGACGCGCAAGGCAACCCGGTAGATAGCGCCACCCACACATGCGCGGGCAGCAGTGGCGGTACGACTACACCTCCGGTGACGACTCCGCCTGTCACCGGTACGGCCACACTCACCGGCATCAATGTGAGCACGACCGCACTCAACGTCGGCGGCGCCCCGACTGAGAAAACTCTGACTATTCTCCCCGTACCGTCCAACGCCACGCTGCCCGCCACCTGCACGGCCAGCAACACCACGGTCCTGCAAGAAAATCTGCTCTCACGCGGCTACACCCTCAACGCGAATGCAGACAATCTGACGGCACCGGTAACCTTCACCATCACCTGCGGTGCGTTCACGTCGCCGACCGTGACCATCACGCCAAGGGGCGGGTCTGCAACGGTTGCCACAACAGTGGTGACAGGTAGCGACAACCGAATCACGCTGCGCACCATCCTCACATTGGGTACCGCCCAGCGTGCGGCCGGTACCACTGTGAATGTCTGGGCGGCGGCTCGCGTGCCACGCAATGCGCTGTTCTTTACCGACGACCTCTGGTTCTTTCGCACCGCCACGGGCTGGGGCACCATCAATGGTCTGGATATCTACAGCGCTACTTTCCGGCGATCGGTCACGGTGCCGTCAGACGGCGTGATTACTGTCGAAGTACCACTCGGGTTCACTCAAAACGAACTGCGGCCCTTCCAAGTTGAAGTGCACATGGGCTATTCGCTGGACACCACAACGCTCAACGGCTCATTTGTGAACCTTGGGCGCCAGTGGAACTCGGTCAACTAACAGGGAGTGAGCGGTAGCCACGAGGCCACAGCTACCGCAACACAGATTCGGCAGCGCCGAATAAGCCCTGGCACCTGATCGACGCCACCCTCTGCGGGTGGCGTCTTTTTTTGTGTGCCACACGCCCGCCCGGCCGTCGAATACAACCCAGCACAGAAGCAACCCCCCATTCATGACTGCGTCACACGCCCCCCACTCTGCACCCATCGTTCGATTAGCTGCAGTCGTGGTGACGTTTCATCCCGCCAAGGAGGCCCTTGCGCACTTGTGGCAAACCGCGCCCGCCTTTCACCGGCTGTATGTGGTGGACAACACACCAGCAGGGACTGTGTCGCCAGTCGCTTGGCCCAAGAGCCCCGATTCAGAAGAGAGCGGCGGCACCGGTCATGTGCACGTCCTCAGCCAAAAAGGCAACTTGGGCTTGGCGCATGCCTTGAATCGCGGCGTTCGTGCGGCCATGGAGGGTGGCGCCAGCCATGTGCTCTTGCTCGACCAAGACAGCTCCTTGCCCGCAGGCTTGGTTCCTCAGTTGGTGGAAGCTTGGCAGATCGCGGCGGCACAGTCTGTGGCTGTTGGCGCCATCGGGCCCGCGTTTTCAGATGACCGGGGTGGCACACCACTGCCTCACGCCCAATTCCGGCTAGGGTTGGGATATCGCCCCGCCCCTCCCTGGGGCGCCGATGGGCGCTTCAACACCCCCTATATGTTGATCACCTCCGGCACGGTGATCTCGGTCAGCGCTTGGCAGGCCGTTGGCCCGTTCAGAGAAGACTTCTTTATCGACAACATTGATTTGGAATGGTCCTTTCGAGCCACCCACGCTGGGTACTTGTTGCTCGGCTGCCCTTGGCTCACGATGCCGCATCAGCTCGGCCATCACCGGGTGAGCGTGCCCGGCTTGAGCCGACCCTTGATTACCCACCCACCACAGCGGCTGTACTACATCATGCGCAACCGGCTATTGATGTACCGAATGCCTCACGTGCCGCGTGCGTGGGTGGTGCGCGACGCCCTGCGCCTGCTGCCCAAGTTTGTGCTGACCACCCTGTTTGTCAGCCCGCGGCTTGCCGGCTTGCGGGCGATGCTGCAGGGCCTGTGGCACGGGCTGTTGGGACGCACGGGCGCCAGACCTGACTGATGGACAATCGCTTGGCTCTGGTTGTATCCGCGCCTTTTCCCGCTTCTTGACCAACCCGCGCGCGGAACCTCTGCCCACTCCCGGCCAACCAACCGACTCAAGACCCTAGGGCCTGCGTGCCCCTTCGCTGTTCAACCGCCACACTAGCCGTGCTCGCCAGCCCTCCAGCCGTGTTCCCTCGCATCGACGCGACTGCGCCGCACCCACCGCTGCCTGGCAGCGGCCCGGCGTGGCCTTTGGCTTTTTTGCAGCGGCACGCGCTGCTGCCCACTCAACTGCTGGGTGACGATGCCAACGCCCCTTGGCAGGTGGCGTGCACCGAGCCCATCAAGTTTGGCGCTTTAGATGCCCTTGAACAGTTGGCTGGGCGCCCAGTCGCACCCGCACTGGCCAGCCCTGAATGGATCGCCGCTGGTCTGCGGCAATGGGTCGAGCGCAACCAATCGATGGGCTTGGGCGATGACGAAGGCCTAAACGCCTCGGGCGAAATCGCCGACGACGACCTAGACACCCTCAAAGCCCTGGCCGAAGACGCCCCCGTGGTGCGCCTAGTGCAGTCCCTACTGCACCGCGCCATGGAACGCCGTGCGTCTGACGTGCATCTAGAAATCACCCAAGCGCAGTTCAAAGTGCGCTTTCGCGTAGACGGCGTATTGGTGGATGCCGAAACGCCCCAAAGGCGCCTTTACCTGCCCACCATCAGCCATTTAAAGCTGCGCAGCCGCATGAACATTGCGGAGCGCCGCCTGCCGCAAGACGGCCGCATGAAGATGGAAATGGCAGGCCGCCAAGTGGATATGCGCGTGAGCACCGTGCCCACAGTGCACGGCGAAAGCATGGTCATCCGCCTGCTGGACCAGGGCCCGGGCCTGATGGACATGGCCAATCTGGGCCTAGACGACACTGCGGGCCGCATGCTGCAAGCCGCCATCGAGCAGCCCCACGGCATGATTCTGGTCACCGGCCCCACCGGCAGCGGCAAGACCAGCACCCTGTATGCCGCGCTGCAACAGGTCAACCGCCCTGGCAACAAGATCATCACCGTGGAAGACCCGGTGGAATATCAAATCGACGGCATCAACCAAATCCAGGTCAAGCCGCAAATTGATTTGAACTTTGCGTCCGCCCTGCGCAGCATCGTGCGGCAAGACCCGGACATCATCATGGTGGGCGAAATCCGCGACCGCGAAACGGCTGAGATTTCCATTCAGTCAGCGCTGACTGGCCACCTGGTGTTCAGCACGTTGCACACCAACGATTCATTTGGCGCCGCGCACCGCTTGATGGACATGGGCGTTGAAAGCTATCTGATCGCGTCGTCAGTGGTGCTGATCGTGGCGCAGCGCCTCGTGCGAGTGATCTGCCCGCATTGCAAAACGGCAGCCCCACCCAACGCCGCCGATCGCTTGTTTTTAGAGCAAGAAGGCGTGGACCCAGCCAGCGTGCAGCAGCTCTACCACGGTTCGGGCTGCCACCACTGCGGGCACTCGGGCTACATCGGTCGCACCGGCATTTATGAAATGCTGCCGATGACGTCGGGCATCAAAGAAGCCATCATCAAGAAGCTCAGCGCCGAAGGCGTGCGCCGCATGGCCGTGGCTGAGGGCGTATTGACCATGCGTGCCGACGGCATTGCCAAAGCCCTGGCCGGTGTCACCACCCTAGAAGAGTTGGCCCGCGTGACGCGGCAGGAACTCGCTTAAGCGATGCGAAGCCGTCCGTCCAATACCGCTGGCACCGCAGCCCCTCGCGCAGCAGCAGCTGCTGACGCGATCCAAGCCCATTCGGCCACTCCGGCTCTAAAAATGGGCGCGAGTAGCTATCAAAATAGTAGCAACCAGCCTCTGAGCGCAGCCAGCGCGCGCATGCCGTGGTTCACCCGTCGGGTGGGTATCAAGCATGTGCTGGCGATGACTGAGCAACTGCTCACGCTGCTGGATGCGGGCCTGCCGCTGGACCGCGCACTGCACATCTCGCTGACCAGCATTGAGCACGCCGAATTCAAACGCATCATGCAAGCGGTGGTGGTGGAGGTGGAAAAAGGCTCAACGCTTGCCACCGCGTTTGAACAGCATCCGCAGGCCTTTCCGCGCTTGTATGTGAACATGATGCGTGCGGGTGAAGAAGGCGGCGTCCTGCCGGTGGTGATGAAGCGGCTGGTGGAGTACTACACCCGCAGCATCGAATTTCGGTCCTTCCTGATTACTTCGTCCATCTACCCCGCTTTGCTGCTGATGTTTGGGCTGACGGCGCTGATCGGTCTGGCGATCTTTGTGCTGCCCAAGTTTGGCGAGATCTTTTCGGACATGCGGCAAAACATTCCGCTGGCCGCGTCGGTGCTGATTCAGACCGGTGAATTTGCGCGCACCTGGGGCTTGTACATCTTGGGTGCTGTGGCGTTGGCGGTGGTGGCCTTCAACGCCTTGCTGCGCGACGATGCTTGGCGTGAACGCTGGCAGCGGCTGCTGCTGCGCGCCCCCATTTTGGGGCCACTGATTTTGAAGGTGCAGCTGTCCACCGTGTGCCGCACCTGGGGAACTTTGCTGGGCAGCGGCGTTCCCATCCTCGTGGGCCTGCGCATCGTGCGCGAGCTGTCTGACCACTTGCCGCTCAAGCAGGCACTAGACCGTTTGCAGCGTGCAGTGCAAGAAGGTAAAGGTGTTTCGGCGCCGGTGTTGGCTGATCCGTTTTTCCCCCGCTTGGTGGGCCAATTGGCCACTGTGGGCGAAGAATCTGGCGCGCTCGACAAGATGCTGGTGAAGGTGGCTGATCAATATGAATCAGACATCCACAAGGCCACCCGCAACTTGGTGGCCCTGTTTGAACCCGCCATGATTTTGTTCATGGGTGGCCTGATCGGCATCATCGTGGTGTCGATGTTGAGCGCCATCTTCTCTATCAACGACATGCCGCTGTAGCGGCCGCCCTGCATGCATACGTTCACACTTCGCCGTCCTGTTTCGCGTTCGCTGCGCCACCGCGGTTTTACGCTCATTGAACTGCTGATCGTGATGGTCATCCTGGGCCTGTTGGCGTCTTTGGTGGGCCCACGTCTGTTTGGCCAAGTGGACTCATCCAAGATCAAAACCACCAAGGCGCAAATTGAAATGATGGGCGCCGCGCTGGACACCTACCGCCTGGACATGGGCCGCTACCCCGCCACTGAGCAAGGCCTCAAGGCCCTGTGGGACAAGCCTGAAGACGCCGCACTCGCGGCCAAGTGGCGTGGCCCCTATTTGAAGAAGCCGGTGAACAACGACGCTTGGGGCAACCCGTATGTCTACAAATCGCCCGGCACCAGGGGCGACTACGAAATCTCTTCGCTAGGCTCTGACGGCAAAGAAGGCGGCGAAGGCGACGCGGCCGATATTCACAGCTATCAGTAAGGGGCAAGGTCTGCCGCGCGCTCAGCGGCTGATGACCTGGCTTTGACCATGCGCCCCTTACGCCTGAGCCCTCGCACCGCTCAACAGCGGCCAAGTCTGCGCGCTGCAGCGGGCTACACCTTGATTGAGCTGTTGCTGGTGCTGGCCCTGCTGGGCATTGCGCTGTCGGTGGTGGCCGTTTCTGTCACACAACTCGTGGGTCGGGTGCAAGAGCGCGGCTTTGTGGCCGATTTCCAGCACAGCCTGCAGCGTCTGCAAGCGCGTTCGCAACTGCAAAACCGCATCGTGGTGGCCAGCGTCGATTTTCAAAGTGGTCGCCTTCAAGAGCGCACCGCAGAAGGCTGGTCGACCTGGCTTGAGCTCGATGAACCCCATCGGTTTGAAGCCATCCCCGACCGCCCCCTCAATCCCAATGACACCCCCCGCCCACCGGGCCCGCTCACGCTGATGTTTTTCCCCGATGGGCAAAGCACTGACGCGCGTTTTGTTCTGCGTGCAAGCGCCGCCCAGGCTTGGCTGGTGCAGCTGCACGGAGCATCAGGCCGGGTGCAAATGCAGCCATTGGCCGATGGCTTTGACCCGGGCGCTGCGCCTCGCATGCCATGACGGCAAGGGTGAGCCAACACCTAGGCGCCGGCGCGCACTCCAAGCGCCAACGTGGCTTTACCTTGTTGGAGGTATTGGTGGCCGTCACCATCACCGGCGCGGGCCTGGCCATGGCTTGGGCGGGTATTGCGGGCGCTTTGCGCTTGATGGAGCGCAGCACCCAGCACGAGGCCGCGCGGGTGTTGGCCCAAGGCAAGATGGACGAAGTGTTGGCCACACGCTTGAATCAAGTGGCCGACGACACCGGGGAACTGCAGTACGCAGGCCAGAGATATGGCTATCGCATCAGGCTCAGCCCCGCAGCCGTGCTGCCCGAGGCCCTAGCGCCCAAAGTGCCGCTGGGCTTGGTGCTCGAGGCGGTTCAGGTCGAAGTGTTCTGGGGTGCTGAAGGCCAACAGCAAAACCTGAGCCTGCACAGCTTTCGCCAGCGACCCCTGACCGCTGCAGAGACCGCTGCACAGGCCGCCGCAGGACAAAGGCCACCCGGCGGTGCCCCTGGCACCAACCCCGCCGCTGCCGCGCGCCCCGGTTCACTGGCCGAAGCGCTGGGCCTGATGCAACGGCCACCCGCGCCCACACCATGAGCCCGACGCGCACCCGCCACCTGCACGCGAGCGTGCAGACACAAGGTTTCACTTTGCTAGAGCTGGTGATTGCCCTGGCGGTGTCGTCGCTCGTGGCCTTGATGGCCACTGCGGCGCTGTCATTTGGCCTGGGTTTTTCGTCACGCATGAACGAACGACTCGATGACCAAGCCCACACCGCTCAGGCTGAGCGTTTGCTGCGTGAGCACTGGTCACAACGCGCGGGCCAGGTCGAGGTAGAAGAACGCATCCTGCGCTTTACTACCGCCGCGCCGCTCTTGGTGCAAGGCGCGGCCATGCCGGGCGCAGCGGTGTACCACTGCCAGCTGGATGAAGACGCTGACGCGCCTGATCGCTGGGTGTTGATGCACTACATCATTCCCATGGTGGACGGCCGAACACGCGACCCAGTCGCGCCGCAACGCCTGATCAGCAACCTCACCGACTGCCGCTTTAGTTTTTTACGCCTGCGCCCACCAGACCGGCCCGCTGTTGGCGCGCCGGTGGGCGCCGCCGCAGTGCCCACACCCGAATGGGTGAGCAAATGGCCCTTGGGTGAACCGGCCCCACAACTGGTGCGAGCCCATTGGGTAGGCGCGCGTGCCGAGATGCCCGAACGCGTCTTTGCCGCACTGCGGGCAAGCGCCGCGCCATGACGGCCCAACGGCATCGAACCCGACCGCAACAGCGCCGCCCGCGCGGTTACGTGCTGCTGTTTTGCCTGGGCGTGCTGGCGGTGGTGTCGGCCTTGTTGCTGATGGCCGCCAAACCCTTGCGTTTGCAGGCGCAGTTGGTGGCGCAACAGCGCGACACGGCGCAAGCGGAAGCCGCCATGCGCGGCGCCGCCCAATGGGCACTCACGCAGTGGTGGATCACCCGCACCGTCGACGCCCTGCAGGCCCAGCAGGCCGATGAAGCTTTGGGCCGCCTCGACCTTTGGCGCCTGGGTCAGCCGCCGCGGCCTGTGGCGGTGGGTGACCGCAGCTTCGAAGTGAGCATTGCCGACGGCGCCTGGTGGCCCGATATGAACCAACTCACCGGGGACGAATGGCTGCGCCTGTTGCAAACCTTCGGTGGCCTTCAGCCCGCAGATGCAGTCGCGTTGCATGACCGCATTCAGGCTCGCCGCATTGCGGCCGCACGCTCTAGCGGCACGGCGGGCTTTGCCTCTGTGCGTACCCTGGACACGGTGCCGGGCATGCCCCTGTCGCTGATTGAAAGCCCGCCGCCCCTGCCCCCCACCGATGAGCGCAGCGGCCCGCGCGCCGACCCGTCAGCCGTACCCGCAGCCTTGGGCGATTTGCTGGGCGTGCAAACCCGCAACCGAGCGGTGCATCTGGACTACAGCCCCTTGCAAGTGTTTCGCATCATCGGCGGCGCCAGCCCAGAACAACTGCGGCGCCTGCAACAATTGCGCGAACGCGGGCCGGTGAGCCGGGCACAGGCTGAGGAACTCTTTGCCGACATCCCGTACGAATACCTGACGGCTGAGTCGGGATTGGTGCGCGTCACTGTGCGCGAACCTATCGCCAGCCTACCGCCGGGTGTGCGTGCGCGAAGCTGGGTTGCTATCTTTGCGCCAGAGCCAGCGGGCTATCGTTTGGTCGCCCAGTGGCCGGGTCGCTAGGGGCCCGGCCCACGTCTTGCGCCGCCGCGCGTTGCATTTTCTTCCACCGCTTTTGTTGCTGCCTTTGTCGCCTTCACGCCTGCCCACCACTGCCAAACCCTCGCGCCAACGCCACCATGTGGTGCTGGCCCTTGATGGCACCCATTTGCACGCGCTGGCGCTTCGACACGGCCTGCTCGGTTGGCGTGAAACCGGCTGGGCCAGCCAGCCTTTGGATGCCGCTCAAGACGACGCCACCGCCTGGGCCCTAGCCACTCGCGCCCTGGCGCAAACCCTGCAGTTGCCCGCTGGTACGGTGGCCTATTGGGTGCTGCCCCCCGACGTGCTGGGCGTCGTGAGCACCCGCGAAGCCGCAGGCACCCCCGCCCCCGATACCGCAGGCCTGCTGCCATTTGCCCCCCATGAAGTGCGCAGCCAGGTCGAGCATGACCGCAGCATGGGCACGCTCACCTGCCGCTGGCTGCACGCCGATTGGCTGCGCGCTTTGCAGGCTGCTTGTGCCCCGATGCAGTGGACGCTGGCCGATGTGTTTGCCCGCGAACAAGCCTTCTCCCACGCTGCAGGCTTGGGCGCCAAAGCCGCGCGTGGCAAGGCTTTGGTGGCCACGCTTGAACACGCCGGTGTAGGCCGCAGTGACACAGACAACGCCGCCCCTGCGTGGCTGCACATCCACCATCGCAATGGCGCGTGTGTGCGGTCGGCGGCCGTGCGCGCAGGCGGCCATCCCAATTGGGCGGATGAGCTGACAGCCGCTGCAGCCGCAGCTGGCTTGTCTAAGATCGATTGCGCTATTGCGCCCGTCAATACAGCGCCAGTAGCTATTATTTCTGTAGCAAATCAATTTGGCTTTCAGTGTCTGGACGAACCCAGCCCCCTCACGCTGCGCCAGCGCCTGCGGGCCCTGTGGCAGTCGTCGGCCGAAGGCATTTGCATCCAACCGCAAACCGACGCGGTGCGGCGCAGCCTGCTCGCCTGGAGCATCGGCTTAGCGCTGCTGGGCGCCGCCGCCTTTGGCGCCCTGCGCTGGCACCAACATCAACTGGAAAAGCGCCTGCCCGATTTGCAGCGCCAAGTGCGCGCCCAAACGCCTGAGCTGCTGCAGTTGCAGCGGCTGCGTGAATCCAGCCTGTTCATGTCGCAAGCTCTGCAAACCCATGAAGGCCTGGGCGCCGAGCCCTCGGCCCTTAACGGTGCGGCACGCTTGCTGCAAAACTGGCCAGCCGATGTGACCTTGCTGCAAATGCGCTTGTCACCCGCCGCGGGTCAAGGCGCCGATGCGCCAGGTATGGGCGCGCAGCTTTTTGTCACTGGCAAGCCTGCAGCGCTCAAACGGGTGGAATCGGTGGGCTTGGGTGGCTTCAAGCAAGTGCGGGTGGTGGCCGATGCCCAGCCGACAGAAGCTTTCGCAGCGGTGCGGCCTCTGCTGGCACTGGAAGTGGCCTTGCCGGGCGCATCACCAGCCGCGTTACCGGCCAGATTAGCGGCCACATCCGCGGCCGCCTCACCCACCACCCCATCCACTGCGACGCCATCGCCTGCCATGGGGGCCAAGCCATGATGCGCCGCGACGTTCGCCGCCTGTGGCGCGCCGAAGGCATCAAGGCCTTTGCCTTGCCTGCGGTGGTGGTGCTGGCCGCCGCGGTGGCGCTAGACCGCTACGCCACGCCTTATTTGGATTTGCGCGACCAAGTCATCACCCTACAAGAGCGCGAGCAAGCCAACGCCCAGACGCTAGAAGCACTGCCGCCCCTGCGTGAGCGCCACCAAGCCCTGCAAAGCCAATTGCCCGCCGTCGCCGCGCAATGGCAATTGGCGGCCGACACCGCCGGTGCACGCAGCGCGGTGCAAACCCGGCTAAGCACCCTGCTGCAAAGCCTGTACTTTGACCAAGTGCAGTTTGACGAACCCAGCGCCTTGGCCGATGACCGCGCCGGTGTGCTGCGCCTCACCGCGCGCTTCAACGGCGTGCCGCAACAACTGCCGCGCTTGCAAGACGCCCTGCGTGGCCAAGACAAACCGGTGGCGCTGACCCGCTTGGAGCTCACCCAGGCGCCCGACCCCGCACGCGGCGGCCAGCAGTTGCTGATCGTGGCGGAGTTTGCTGCGCTGTATGTGCCCGAGGCGCCCGTGGGCCAGGCGCTGCAGATCGCCGCTGATGCGCGCCCCGCAGCGCAGGTTGATGCCTCGGCCAAACCAATCGCCGCCGCACCCACCGCCCCCGCATCCCCCATGCCCCCAAAATCCGGCGCCGCCAACGCAGCCGCGCCACGGCCTTGAATCACGAACGTGTCTGCCTGCCCATGAAGCCACTGCCCTTTTCTTACCCCACCCGTCGGCTGCCGCGCCTGACGCCAATTGCTCGCGCCGTTTGCGCGCTGGGCCTGGGCGCCGTGCTGCTGTCGGCCACCCTGGGGGTGCCCAGCGCGTCGGCGCAAACCGCACAACCCAGCAGCTTGTTGGAGTTGTTTCAGGGCCTGCGGCAGCAACAGGGCTTGCCCGGCTCGGCCACGCCGCCCGGGGCGCCACAGGCGGCACCTGCGCCCGCCGCAGCACCTTCGCCCACGCCGGCCGCAGCACCTTCGCCCACGCCCGCCGCAGCCTCTGCACCTGCCCCTGCTGCAGCATCGACACCCGCGCCTGCCGCCACAACTCCGCCCGGCGCTGCTGCCACGCCGTCGGTTGCACCCGCCACCCCGAGCGCAAACCTAGGCGCACCCGCTGCGACGGCGCCCGTCCCAGCGGGCCCCACGGCCCTAGCCAATCAACCGGCGGGCGGCGTGTCGCTCAAGTTTGACAACGCCGATGTGCTTGAAGTGCTGCAGGTGGTGTTGTCCGATATCTTGAAGCTGGACTATGTGATTGACCCAGCCGTACAGGGTCGCCTGACGCTCAAAAGCAGCAGCGCTGTCAACCTAGGGGATGTCTACGCCATCCTCGAGCAGGCCCTGGCCTTCAACAACATCAGCCTGGTGCGCCAGGGCAACACGGTGCGGGTGATGCGTGACGCCAGCGCCGTGCGTGAGCGCGTGCCCGCCTTGGGCGCAGGTGGCGCCGCCGCTCCAGGCCCGGGCACCACCGTGATGCAAATCATCCCCCTGCAGTTTGTGCAGGCCAACCAGTTGGTCAACACGCTGCGCAACTTTGTGGGCGCGCAAGCTGCCATCACCAACGACCCCACCAACCGCTATCTGGTGGTGGTGGACCGTGCCGCCAACGTTGAAAAAATTGTGGAGATGGTGCGCACGCTGGACGTGGACTATTTGGCCCATGTGCAGGTGCGGGTGGTGCCGCTGCAGTTTGCCGAAGCCACCGAAGTCTCGCGAGAGCTTGAAGGCATTTTTCGCAACTCGGGTCTTTTTAACTTGCCCGGCACCGAAGCGGCCAAAGCTTTTTTTCTGCCCATCGTGCGCCTGAACGCCGTCATGGTGGCTGCGGCCAACCCCCGCTTGGTGGAAACCGCTCAGGCGTGGATCAAACGGCTGGACAGTGAACCCGCCAACGGCATCAATTCGCTGGTGAATGTCATCCCTGTGGCCAACAGCAACGCGGCACATTTGGCGGGCTTGCTCAGCCAGATTTTTGGCGGCGCGGCACCCACAGGCGGTGGCGCACAGCCTGCCGTGGGCCAAAACCAGCAGCAGCGCCCACCGGGTCAATTGGGCGCTACGCCCGGCGGCGGCCTGGGCCAAGGCCAGCAGCCGGGCGCTGCGGGCACCACCACCATCAACCGCGGCAACGTGCCGGGCCAAGGCGGCTCTACCCTGGCGGCGGGCAACGGCCTGAGCGGCACGGTGCAAATCATTGCGGACGAAGTGACCAACTCGCTCATCGTGCGAGCCAGCCCGCAAGACTTTGCGCAAATCCGCAAGGTGATTGATCGCATCGACAACGTGCCGCGCCAAGTGCTGATCCAGGTGATGGTGGCCGAAGTCACCCTGAACGACACCCTGCAGTACGGCGTGGAATGGTGGCTGAATCAGGCCGTCAGCCGCAATGGCGTGTCGCGCCCTGGTGCGCTGGGGCTAGAGGGCAACATCCGCCCGCCCACGCTCACTGGCAACGCCACGCGGCCATCGGTCACCGGCGCAGGCAGCGGTTTGAGCTTTGCTGTCTTCAACTCGGCCAACCAGGTGGTGGGCTTGCTCAATCTGCTGGGGCAAGACACGGCAGTCAACGTGTTGTCAGCCCCGCATGTGATGGCCACCGACGGCAAGGTGGCCAAGGTCGAAGTGGGCAACGACGAACCCATCATCACCCAAACCCTGAACCAAGCCAGCAACAACGTGGGCGGCTTTACCACCAGCAACCAAGTGCAGTACCGGCCCACCGGCATCTTGTTGGAAGTGAAACCCACGGTGAGCGCCTCGGGCATGGTGAGCATGACCATTTCGCAAGAAGTCAGCGCCCGTGCGGGCAGCGTGCTGGTGGGTGGCTCGGAATACCCCAACTTCAGCAAACGCAAGGTGACCACCGACGTCACGGTCGAAGAAGGCAAAACCATCGTGTTGGCGGGTTTGATCGAAACCCGGGGCGACGGCAACGTCACCGGCGTGCCGGGCCTCAAAGACATTCCCATCTTGGGCGCGCTGTTTGGCACCACTCGCAAGGTCAGCAACAAAACTGAGCTGCTGATGACCATCACGCCCTACATCGTGCGCAACCGCGAAGAAGGCGAACGCCTCACCAGCACATTCCAAGACGCCATGACCGAGCTGCGCGAGCGCCTGGCCAAGTCCGGCGGTGTGCAAAACCTAAAGAACCCCCGCCCCGCCCTCAACGGCGCCGCCCGGGGTGAAGCCGCAGGCCAAGTGGCGGATGAGCAACCCGTGACGACGCAGGGCACGGGGCAGCCCTTGATGCGGCGCGCGCAGCCCTAACGCGGGAGAGGTTGGCGGAGCGCAGCCCGCTGGTGTTCGCTACGCTTTTTATAGCTGCTTTCGCACTGTTTTAGGGCCTAACAGCCCGATTGGCTTTGAGCCGCCGCACGTCGGAGATGCTCAGGCGTAGACATCCGCCTCAGCCAGCCGCTTAGCCGCCGCGTCTTTGGCTGACAGCACCGGGGCCATGCCGATGTCGGGCCATTGGATGCCGATATCGGGGTCGTTCCAGATGATGGCGCGTTCATGCGCGGGGGCGTAGTAGTCGGTGGTTTTGTACAAGAAGTCAGCCGATTCGCTCAGCACCACAAAGCCATGTGCAAAGCCGGCCGGCACCCACAACTGGCGGTGGTTGTCGGCGTTCAATTCAACGCCCACCCAGCGGCCAAAGTGGGGTGAGCTGCGGCGCACATCCACCGCCACATCAAACACCGCGCCAGCGCTGCACCGCACCAGCTTGCCCTGGGCCTGCTGCAGTTGGTAGTGCAGGCCGCGCAAGATGCCCTTGCTGCTGCGGCTGTGGTTGTCTTGCACAAACGGCAAAGTGACGCCAGTGGCTTCGGTAAAGCGTTGTTGGTTAAAGCTTTCAAAAAAGAAGCCCCGCGCATCGCCGAACACTGTAGGTTCGATGATGAAGACTTCAGGCAAGGCGGTGGCAATGACGTTCATGGCAAGGCGCTCAGGTACACAGTCTCAAGAAGGGTCTTTGGCCAGCGCCAACAAATACTGCCCATAGCCGTTCTTGGCCAGCGGCTGGGCCAAGCGCAGCAACTGCTCTGCATCAATGAAGCCGCTCCTGAAGGCAATCTCTTCCGGGCAGGCAATCTTCAAGCCCTGGCGGTGTTCCAGTGTGGCAATGAACTGGCTAGCCTCTAGCAAACTGTCGTGCGTGCCGGTATCTAGCCAGGCATAGCCGCGCTGCATGATTTGCACATTGAGCTGGCCCAGCTCCAAGTAGGCCTGGTTGACGGATGTGATCTCTAACTCGCCCCGGTGGCTAGGCTTGACAGCCTTGGCGATATCGCACACCTGGTGGTCATAAAAATACAGCCCGGTGACGGCGTAGTGGCTCTTGGGGGCCTTGGGCTTTTCTTCAATGCTGTTGGCGCGGCCGTGTTCGTCAAAGGCCACCACACCGTAGCGTTCGGGGTCGTGCACGCGGTAGGCGAACACGGTGGCGCCGTCGCTTTGTTCGTCTGCCGCGCCCAGCAGGCTGGCAAAGTCGTGGCCGTAGAAGATGTTGTCGCCCAGCACCAGCGCGCTGGGTTTGCCGCCCACAAACTTTTCACCAATGATGAACGCCTGCGCCAGGCCATCGGGGCTGGCCTGGACCTCGTAGTGCAAATTGACACCCCACTGGCTGCCGTCACCCAGCAGTTGCTGAAAACGCGGTGTATCTTGCGGCGTGCTGATGATGAGAATGTCGCGCATGCCGGCCAGCATCAGGGTGCTGAGCGGGTAGTAAATCATGGGCTTGTCGTACACCGGCAGCAGTTGCTTGGACAGGGCCAGCGTGGCCGGGTGCAGACGGGTGCCAGAGCCACCGGCCAAGATGATGCCGCGGCGTTGGGTGGGGGCAGTGCGTGGGTTTGGGCTCATGGGCCGTATGTGGTTTTGAATGGTGGGGCGCCAACAAGCTCAGGGGTGCATTTCGCGCAGCAGGCG
Source organism: Comamonadaceae bacterium (assembly GCA_013297985.1). GTDB lineage: Bacteria > Pseudomonadota > Gammaproteobacteria > Burkholderiales > Burkholderiaceae_C > JAAFIY01. The sequence goes on from JAAFIY010000062.1 coordinate 15,379, forward strand.
CTGCACCCCGTCTTGCCAAGGCGGCATATGCAGGCCAAAACGCTCGCGCAAGCGCGTGGTGTCTAGCCGCGAATTGTTGGGGCGCTTGGCGGGGGTGGGGAACCCGCTGGTGGGCACGGCGTCAACGGCCTGCACCTTGAAGTCTGCGCCCCAGCCTTTGGCCCGGGCTTGCTCAATGACGTGGCAAGCGTAGGCGTGCCAAGTGGTTTCGCCCGCTGGGGCCAGATGGTAGGTGCCGGCCAGTTCGGGCTTGGCCCATGCGGCGCGAATGGCGTGGGCGGTGGTGTCGGCGATGAGCTCGGCGCTGGTGGGCACGCCATATTGGTCCTCAATGACGGTAAGCCGTTCGCGTTCGCGGGCCAAGCGCAGCATGGTGCGGGCGAAGTTGCCGCCCCGCGCCGCGTACACCCAGCTCACACGAAACAGCAGATGCTGGGCGCAGTGCTGGCGCAGTAACTCTTCGCCCTCCAGCTTGGTGCGGCCATAGACGTTGACGGGGCCCACTGGGTCGTCTTCGCGCCAGGGTGAGGTGCCGTCCCCAGCGAATACGTAGTCCGTGCTGTAGTGCACCATCCAAGCGCCAACATCCGTGGCCGCTTGCGCCAACGCACCCACGGCGGTGGCGTTGAGCACCCGGGCAAGTTCGGGTTCTGATTCGGCCTTGTCCACCGCCGTGTGGGCGGCGGCATTCACCACCACTTGCGGCCGCAGGGCGTGCACGGTGGCGGCCACATCAGCGGGGCGCGACAAGTCGCCGCAGTGATCGGTGCTGCGCGAATCTAGCGCCACCACCTCACCCAAAGGCGCTAGCGCGCGCGCCAATTCCCAACCCACTTGGCCGCTGCGGCCCAGCAACAAAATCTTCATGAACTTGGGGTGCTCAAGCCGCGACTGCGGCGCCGTATTGCTTGTTCACCCAATCGCGGTAAGCGCCGCTTTGCACGCCGCGCACCCATTCGCCGTTGGCCAAGTACCAGGCGACGGTTTTGCGCAAGCCGGTGGCAAAGGTCTCGGCAGGGCGCCAGCCCAGTTCGCTTTCAATCTTGCGGGCGTCGATGGCATAGCGGCGGTCATGCCCGGGGCGGTCAGCCACATAGGTGATTTGCTGGCGATAGCTGCCACCGGCGGCGCGGGGCTGCAGTTCGTCCAGCAAATCGCAAATGGCATGCACGATGGCAATGTTGGGCTGCTCGTTCCAGCCGCCCACGTTGTAGACCTCGCCCATACGCCCGGCTTGCAGCACGCGGCGGATGGCGCTGCAATGGTCGCGCACGTACAGCCAATCGCGAATTTGCATGCCGTCGCCGTACACCGGCAGCGGCTTGCCCGCCAAGGCATTGACGATCATCAGCGGAATGAGTTTTTCTGGAAAGTGATAGGGCCCGTAGTTGTTGCTGCAGTTGGTGGTGAGCACCGGCAGGCCATAGGTGTGGTGGTAGGCGCGCACCAAGTGGTCACTGGCGGCCTTGCTGGCGCTGTAGGGGCTGTTGGGCTCGTAGCGATGGGTTTCGCTAAAGGCGGGGTCTTGCGGCGCCAAAGAGCCATAGACCTCGTCAGTGGACACATGCAGCATGCGAAACGCAGCCTTCGCGTCTGCGGGCAAACCGCTCCAATACGCACGCACCGCCTCCAGCAAACGAAAGCTGCCCACGATGTTGGTCTGGATGAAGTCTTCAGGCCCGTGGATAGAACGGTCCACATGGCTTTCGGCCGCAAAGTGCACCACGGCACGGGGCTGGTGGGTGGTCAAAAGTTGCTTGAGCAAGGCGGCGTCGGCGATATCGCCCTGCACAAACACATGCCGCGCGTCACCCTGCACGCTGGCCAGGTTTTGCAGGTTGCCTGCATAGGTCAGCCGATCCAGATTGACCACTGGCTCATCGCTTTGCGCCAGCCAATCGAGCACGAAATTGCTGCCGATGAAACCGGCGCCACCAGTGACCAAAATCATGGAAAACCCGCGTAAAAACAAGCCTTGCGGCGATATGAAGCCGCTGTGGGCCAAAACTGGGCGCGATTATCTCTGTTCAAACTGTCACCCCGATGTGGGGCATCCCTTGCCTGTGGGAAGGCGTCGGCGTGGGGACGTCAGCCGCTGGCGGGCCGTTTGCGCGCCCGGGGGTGGGCTTGGTCGTACACCCGGGCCAAGTGCTGAAAATCCAGCCGGGTGTAGACCTGCGTGGTGCTGATGTGGGCGTGACCCAGCAGCTCTTGCACCGCTCGCAAGTCCCCGCTGCTTTGCAGCATGTGGCTGGCAAATGAATGGCGCAGCATGTGCGGGTGTACCGGCTGGCTTAAGCCCGCCGCTGCGCTGCGCAGGCGCAACAGACGCCAAATGGCCGCTGCGCTGATGCGCTGGCCGCGGGCCGACACAAACAGCGCTGCAGGGTCTGCGGCCGTGGGCAGCACCCACTGACTGCGCAGCGCCTGCCAAACCGTCAAGGCCTGCGCGGCCGACCGGCCAATGGGCACGGTGCGGCGTTTGCCGCCTTTGCCGTGCACATGCGCCTCTTGGGCGGGTAAATCCACCCAGCCCCGGCCAGCGGCCCAGGCCGCATCGCTGGCGTGGGCATCCAGCCCCACCACTTCCCCCACCCGCAAGCCGGCGCCGTAGAGCAATTCCACCAACGCCACATCGCGCGCTTCTTGCACGGGATCTGCGGCGGCATCGGGGTTGCGCCAAGTGGCCAAGGCCAGCGCGTCGTCTACGCCCAAGGCCTTCGGCAAGGGCTTGGGCGCTTTGGGCGCTTTCAGGCCCTGGCTGGGGTCATCGGGCCGCAAGCCATTGCGCGCCAGCCATGCAAAGTAGCCACGCCAGCCCGAGAGAATCAGCCCCACCCCGCGTGGGCTGCGCCCAGCCCCGTGCATCTGGGCCAGAAAACGCCGCAAGTGGGCGGTTTGCAACTGACTGGGCGCCACGCCCGCATCGGCCGCCATTTGGCGCAGCCGGGCCAAGTCAGCCGCATACAGCGCACAGGTGCGCGCCGCCAAACGCTTGCCCACCTGCACATGCGCCAAATAGGCGTCGATGTGATCGGGGTCGGCTGCGTCAACGGCAAGCATGCTCAGGCGCGCGCTAGCGCAGGCGTTGCAGGGCTGCGCTGCTGAGCTCGGCAATGCGCTCCAAGAAATCCGTGCCCATGCCGGTAGAAAAGCGCGCCGGGTCGGGTGAGGCCAGCACCAAGAGCCCAAAGGCAGTGCTGGCGCTGTTGAGTGCCCCGGCCCGCAGCGGCAGCAGGGCCACCGAGGTGGCCAAACTGGGGTCCGGCAACCAGCCAATCGATTCAAAGCCGGGGTTCAAGCCGCAAAACGGTGCCGTCAGTGAGGTGGCAAAGGCCCGCGCGTCGTCGCTTACGCCGCTGGCCCAGGGCTCCATGGCGTAGGCCTCGGCGGCGCCCCACATCTTGATGGCCACCTGCGGCACCAAAAACTGCGACTGCAGCTCTTGCGCGATCACCGTGGGCAAGGTCGCCACGTCGGCGGTGGTCATCAAAGTAATCGCCCAGCGCTGTAGCTTGTTGGCAATCAGCACGTTTTCATTGCCGTGCCGAATCATTTCCATGATGCGGCCCTCAAGCCCACGAATCTTGTCGCGCAGCAGTTCGGCTTGCCGTTCTTGTAGGCTGATGGCGCGCGAGCCGTGCGGGCTGGTCAGCTGAATCTGCGCCAGCGCCGCCGCATGCCGATCAAAAAAATCAGGCGTGCGCAACAAATAGGCCACCAGGTCTTGTTCAGTGAGTTGGGCTTGGGGTTCGGTCACGGTGGCCTTCGAGTTGAGGTGATGGGAGCGGTCACACAGATACGGACGAGTACGGTTGGTCGGGGATGCTGATGACGCCTTCAAACACGGTGGTGGCGGGCCCGCTCAGCCACACCGGCGCGGCCAGATCGTGGGCGCCGTCCCAACGCACGCGCAAGTCGCCGCCCCGGGTGTGCACTTGCACATCGGCATCCAGCCAGCCTTGCCGAATACCGGCCACCACCGCCGCACAGGCGCCTGTGCCACAAGCCAGGGTTTCGCCCGCGCCGCGCTCGTACACCCGCAGGCGGATCGCGCTGCGGCTGATGACCTGCATGAACCCGACATTGACGCCTTCTACAAACGCAGTGACAGCCTGCACCCTTGGCCCCAAGCCGCTGACATCGGCGCGCTGCGCATCGTCTACCCGCAGCACGGCGTGGGGGTTGCCCATGGACAGCACAGCAGCCTGTAGGTCGGGGCCTTGGGCATCACTGGCCCACAGGGTTGCAACAGGCCAAGCGTCCGGTGTAGCGGCATGGACAAAGCCACCCGACGCGCCCAACAAGTTGGGATCAAAAGGCACATCAGCCCAGTCAAAACGCGGGGCGCCCATGTCCACGGTGACCTCACCCTGCGCGTCTTCGCGCAGCGTCAGCACACCGTGGCGCACCTTGACTCGCACCGCTGCAGCCGTGCTCAAGCCGCGTTCGCGCACATAGCGGGCAAAGCAGCGCGCGCCATTGCCGCAGTGCTCCACCTCGCCGCCGTCGGCGTTGTGGATGACGTATTCAAAATCAATGCCTGCGCCAGGGCTGGGTCGCACGCTCAAAATCTGGTCAGCACCCACGCCAAAGTGGCGGTCGGCCAAAAGGCGGTATTGCTCGCGACTCAGGTTCAGCCGCTGCTCGGTTTCATTGAGCACCACAAAGTCGTTGCCCGCACCTTGCATCTTGGTAAAACGCACTTGCATGCGGCCAATTATCGGGCTGCTGTTGAGTGACAGGCAGCTGCGCCGGTATGCGGTACAAAGGACTGGCCCACACGCCAGTACCCACCGGAGTTTGCCCATGGTTCGCGCCCATCTGCAGTTGCACCCGCCCCGCACGCCCGCCCCGCTGCTGAAGGCGGCCACGGCGCTGCTGCTGCGCGACAGCCCCCAGGGCTTGCAGGTGTTGATGACGCGCCGCTCGCTCAAGGCCAGCTTTGCACCCGGCGCCTATGTGTTCCCGGGCGGCGGTATTGAGCGGGCCGACGCCGACCCCGCCACTTGGGCCATCACCCAACGGCGCGCCACGCAGACGGACGAAGGCCTCACCCAAGCCCTGGCCGCCATCCGCGAAAGCCTCGAAGAGTTGGGCGTGCTGCTGGCCCAGCGCCCCAACGGCGACTGGGCCACCGACGCCGATGTGGCCCAAATCGACCGCCATGCCCCGCTGGCGCCGCAATGCCAGCGGCTGGGCCTGACCCTGGCCGCGCATCAGGTATGGCAGCTGGCCCTGTGGCAGACCGACCGCGACTTGCCCAAACGCTTTGATGTGCCATTTTTGGTGGCGCCCATGCCGCCTCAGCAAACCCCAGTGGCCGACGAATCCGAACAGTTTGAACCGCAGTGGGTGCACCCCGCTGAAGCGCTGGCGCGCCACGAAGCGGGGCAGTTTTTCATCATCTTTCCCACGATTCGCACCCTGCAGCGTTTGCAGGGCTACCCCACCGTGGCCGATGTGCTGGCTGCCGTGGCCGCCAAAGACGGTGTGGAACACCCGCTGTGGACCAGTTGCCCCAGAGCCGGGTTGTTGAATGGCCAAGACGCCCGCTACATGGAGCACGAAAGCCCTTATGGCGAGCTCGCCCTGGTCTGCCCCGACGGCCAAATTGCCCACCATCTGGACTGGCAGCACCAGCAGCCAGTGCCACTGCTCAAGCACCTGCAACGCCTGACGGCGCCCAACGCCAGCATGATGACGGGGCCCGGCACCAACACCTACATCGTGGGCACAGCCGCCACGGGCTTTGGCGTGATTGACCCCGGCCCCAACGACAGCGGCCATATCCAGCGCTTGGTGCAGGCCACCGGCGGCGATATTCGCTGGGTGGTGTGCACCCACTCCCACGCAGACCACGCCCCGGCGGCCCGCCCATTGGCGGCCGCAGTGGCCGCGCTAGGCCGTCCGCAACCGCCCATCTGGGGCCTGGCCAGCGGCCCCCATGCCCGCCCCGGCAGCCAGTTCAGCCCGGACCAAACGCTACAAAATAGTGAGCATCTTGCGCTGATAAATACTGCCGATCAGCCAGATTCAGCACTTGATGCTTGCGGCCTGCAAGCCATTCACACCCCAGGCCACGCGGCCAACCACCTGTGCCTGCTGTTGGTGCAAGACGGCCTGCTGTTCACCGGCGACCACATCCTCAATGGCAGCACCACGGTGGTTGACCCGCCCGACGGCCATATGGGCGACTACCTCGATTCGCTGGATGTACTGGACGACCTGTGCGCCCGGCACGATGTGCGTTACCTGCTGCCCGCCCATGGCTATGCGATGGGCCAGCCGCGCCAAGTGATCGCTCATTTGAAAGCCCACCGCCTGGCGCGGGAAGCCAAAGTGGCGCGCGCCATGGCAGCCAAGCCCGCCGGCAAGCTAGACGACTGGTTGCCCCTGGCCTATGACGATGTCGATCCACGGCTGTGGCCCGTGGCGCGCCGCTCACTGCTGGCCCATGTGGGGCGGCTGCAGCCCGGCTTTGTGGACACCCACTAGCCACAAACCCGGCATGGCCAGCTCACAGCCCGCGTGGCACCATTGAGCGATGCAAGCGCTGCAAATCACTTCAGACGGTCGGCCGCAGATCGCGCCGATGAACATTTTGCTGGTGGACGATCAGGCCAGCGTGCGCATGGCCTTGTCGGCTGAGCTCCAAGCCAGCGGCCACAAGGTCACCGAAGCCGCAGACGGCGCCGAAGCCATCGCCCTGTTTCGCCTGCAGCGGCCCCAATTGGTGCTGCTGGACGTGGAAATGCCCGGCCACGACGGCTATTGGACCGCCCAGCAAATTCGCCAGCTAGAGCAAGGCGCTTGGACGCCCATCATCTTTTTGTCAGCACTGGGCCGTGATCTGGATTTGTGGCGTGGCATTGAGGCGGGCGGCGACGACTACTTGGTCAAGCCCGTCACCTCCATCGTGCTGCAAGCCAAGCTCTACGCCATGCGCCGCTTGCTGGACATGCGGGCGCGGCTGGTGGCCATGTCCGATGAGTTGCACCAAGTCAACCAGCAGTTGGCCCAAATTGTGGAGGTGGACGCGCTCACCGGATTAGTGAACCGCCGTGGCTTTGATCGGGTGCTGCACAGTGAATTGGCCTTGGCCCTGCGTGACCAAAGCCCGCTGACGCTCATTCTGTGCGACGTGGATCACTTCAAACGCTACAACGATTCCATGGGCCATCTGGCTGGTGACGCCTGTTTGCGGCGCATTGGCGAACTGCTCAAGTCACTGTGCCTGCGCCCCACCGACATGGCCTGCCGCTACGGTGGCGAAGAATTCGCCTTGGTGCTGCCACGCACACCCAAATCGGGCGCCATCACCTTTGCCCGAGCCTGCCTGCGCATGCTTGAAACCCTCAAGCTGCCGCACCCTGATTCGCCCTTGGGGCCGTCGATTACCTTGTCAGGCGGCATCACCAC
>JAAFIY010000063.1 GCA_013297985.1 Comamonadaceae bacterium
CGATCTGCCGCTGCAGACCCTGCAGTTCTATGCCACCGCACCGTATCCGTGCAGTTACTTGGGCGGGCGCATGGCGCGCTCGCAGGTGGCCACGCCCAGCCACCTGATTCAGAACAACCTGTATTCAGAGCTGGTGACCAAGGGCTTTCGGCGCAGCGGCATGTTCACCTATCGGCCCTATTGCGATGGCTGCCAAGCCTGTGTGCCCCTGCGGGTGCGGGTGGCCGACTTCGCACCCAGCCGCAGCCAGCGTCGGGTGTGGTCGCGCCTGCACCCGGGCGCCGAGCCATCGCCGGACACACCCAAGCCCGACGCGTTGCAGGCCCGTGTGCTAAAGCTGTGCTACAGCCCCGAGCACTACCAGCTGTACCTGCGTTACCAAAATGGCCGCCATGCAGGCGGCGGCATGGACCACGACAGTATTGATCAATACACCCAGTTTTTGCTGCAAAGCCGGGTGAACTCGCGCTTGGTGGAGTTTCGGCGCAGCAGCCCTGCGGCCAGCCATGACGAACACGGGGCACCGCTTGCACCCACTGTGAGCAGCGCCGCAGGCGAGCTGGTGATGGTGGCCATTTTGGATGTGCTGGACGACGGTTTGTCAGCCGTCTACACCTTCTATGACCCCGCCGACTCGCCCGGCTTTGGCAACTATGGCGTGCTGTGGCAGATTGATCAGGCCCGGCAATTGGGCTTGCCGTATGTATATCTGGGTTACTGGATCCGCGAGAGCCCCAAAATGAACTACAAGGCCCGTTTTCAGCCCTTTGAAGTGCTGGTGGACGGGGTTTGGCGGTCGGTCGGCGCGCCCTAGCCAAGGCCAGCGGCAGCGCAGGTAAAAGGCACCTGGCTGAGCGCCCAGCGTCGGGCCAGGGCAGGCTCACCACCTGCTTGGCGTTTCAAGTCGCAAAAAGCCATCTCACCGGCGCTATGCTTGGTGCATGGTGTGGTGCTGCGCCCGACGCTGCACACCGCTTCATTGACAGCCGAACCCAGCACCCATGCGACCCAGTGAACCCAAGCCCGACGCGCAGCCCAGCGTGCAAGTGATCGACCGGCTTTTTCACGTGTTGGACGTGCTGGCTGAGCGGGTGGACGCGGTGTCGCTCAAGGAAATCGCCGAACGCAGCGGGCTGCATGCGTCCACCACGCACCGCATCCTCAACGACTTGGTGGCGGGCCGCTTTGTAGAGCGCCCTGAACCCGGCATGTACCGTTTGGGGCTGCGCTTGCTAGAGCTGGGTAACTTGGTCAAGGCCCGGCTGAACGTGCGCGACGCCGCCTTGGTGCCCATGCGCGAACTGCACCGGGTGATTCAGCAGCCGGTGAACTTGAGCGTGCGCCAAGGCGACGAAATCGTGTACGTCGAGCGGGCCTATTCCGAACGCTCAGGCATGCAGGTGGTGCGTGCCATTGGCGGGCGGGCGCCTTTGCACTTGACATCTGTGGGCAAGCTTTTCTTAGCTGCCGATGACGCCGAGCGGGTGCGCACCTACGCCAACCGCACGGGGCTGCCGGGCCAAACGCGCAACAGCATCACCCAACTGGCTGCGTTAGAGCGCGAACTGGCCCGAACGCGCCACAGCGGCAGTGCGCGCGACAACGAAGAACTTGAACTTGGCGTGCGCTGTATCGCCGCGGGGGTGTACGACGATCAAGACCGATTGGTGGCGGGTTTGTCGATTTCAGCGCCGGCAGATCGGCTGGACGACCAGTGGCTGGCCAAGCTCTTGGCCACTGCCCAAAGCATTTCGGCGGCTTTGGGACATCAGGGCAGCGTTAACGCAAGGAATCAGCCCGCACAGGTTTGATCTCATCGGGCCCGAACCCTAGAGCAGTCGAGCCCGGCAACGCTGGCCAATCCAATCAGGTGGCGGGGGTCAGCAGTGGCCGCACCGGCAACGCGCCCTCAAGCCGCAGTGGCGGCAGCACCATGTCAGCGGGTACCACGCTCACCGTACGCGGCTTGCCATTGGCAGCAGGCGGCTGGCTTTCTACCCAACGGCGCACCCGCTCGGCATCCGCCAGCCGGGTGAACTTGCCTGCGGAATCCAAGAACACCATGATCAACTTGCGGCCGGCCACTTGGGCCTGCATCACCAGGCAGCGCCCGGCTTCAGAGATGTAGCCCGTTTTTTGCATGCCGATGTCCCACTCGGGGTTGTGCACCAGCCGGTTGGTGTTGTTGTATTGCAAGGTGCGGTTGTTGACTTCCACCACGTGGCTGGGCGAAGTAGACAACTCACGCACTTCGCGCAGCCCGTATGCGGCCCGCACCAGCACGGCCAAGTCGCGAGCGCTGGATTGGTTGCGGCTAGACAAACCGGTGGGCTCCACAAATTGGGTGTCGCGCATGCCCAGGTCCCGCGCGCGCTGGTTCATTAAGCGCACAAAGGCGTCCATGCCACCGGGATATGAGCGGCCCAGGGCGTGGGCCGCGCGGTTTTCGCTGGACATCAACGCCAAGTGCAGCAATTCGCCGCGTGACAGCACCGTGCCGACTGCTAGGCGCGAGCGGCTGCCTTTTTCGGTGTCCACGTCTTCTTGGCTGATGCTGATGGGCTCATCGGGGTTCAGATGGGCTTCAAGCACCAGCATGGCCGTCATGATTTTGGTGAGAGACGCAATCGGCAGCACGGCTTGTTCGTTTTTGCTCACCAGCACTTCGTGGGTGTCTTGGTCAACCACCAGGGCCACTGCAGACTTCAACTCCAGCGGGTCAGAAGCACCGTGCAAGCCCGCGCGTTGCGCATAGGTAGGCCGCTCTGGCGCGGCTTTGGCCGACACGCGGCGGGCTTGCGGGGCAGGCACGGCCCGTTGGCGAGCGCTGCTGCGGTCACGCGCGGCGCTGGGGCGCGCGGGACGGTTGGCGTTGGCCTGTGCCTGCACCCGGGGGCCCGCGCCACTGGCGCGCGGCGCCGCCGTGTTGCGGCGGGTTTCGGCGCGCGCTACGGGGCGGCTCGGCGCCTGGGGTTTGGCTTTGCTGGCTTGGGCGCGGGCCGATTCGGCGCGTTCGCGGTTGTTGGCGCTGGCTTGGGGGCCATACAGACCCCAGCCCACCAACATCAGCCCCGCCAACAGCCAACCGAGCATGCGGCGCGGCGCACCGGCCCAAGCCCGATCAAGCTGTTGCATCTGGATGCTGTGGTTCATTGCTACCCCTTTGTCCGCTGGCCCAAAGTGTAGCTGAGCATTTCGCCAAAAAGCGCTGTCTATCAACGACTTGCACGCAACACTTCAAGCCCAAACACGGGTAAACACTGATTCCCTTAGGGGTAAGCGGCGAACCCGATGTGTCGGGCTTGCCCAACGCGGCGACGGCGCGGCGAGACTGCGGCGAGACTGCGGTGAAGCTTCAGCCCTGCGCCGCCACCCGGTCGGCTTTGCTGTGCAGCTTGTTCAAGGCACTCAGGTACGCCTTGGCGCTGGCCACCACGATGTCGGGGTCAGCCCCCACACCGTTGACCACCCGGCCCGCGTTCTGCAGCCGCACGGTGACTTCGCCTTGGCTTTCGGTGGACCCGCTAATCGCATTCACCGAATACAGCACCATCTCGGCCCCGCTTTTGACATGCGCCTCAATCGCCTTGAGCGACGCGTCCACCGGCCCATTGCCGCTGGCCTGGCTGCGTGCCTCGGCACCGTCCACGGTAATGACGATGGATGCAAACGGCTGCTCGCCAGTCTCGCTGCGCTGGCTTAAGGCCACAAAGCCGTATTGCTCGCGCTCAGGCGTGATGGCTTCGTCGCTGACCAGGGCCAGGATGTCTTCGTCAAAGATCTCGCTTTTGCGGTCAGCCAATTCTTTGAACTTGGCAAAGGCGGTGTTGATATAGCTTTCGTTATCAAACTGCACGCCTAAGTCTTGCAGGCGCTGTTTGAAGGCGTTGCGGCCGCTTAACTTGCCCAGCACGATTTTGTTGGCGCTCCAGCCCACATCTTCAGCTCGCATGATTTCATAGGTGTCACGGGCCTTGAGTACGCCGTCTTGGTGAATGCCACTGGCGTGCGCAAAGGCATTGGCCCCCACCACTGCTTTGTTGGGCTGCACCACAAAGCCGGTGGTCTGGCTCACCATGCGGCTGGCCGCCACGATTTGCTTGGTGTCAATGCCCACGTCCAACCCAAAGTAATCGCGCCGGGTTTTGACGGCCATCACGATTTCTTCCAAGCTGCAATTGCCCGCGCGCTCACCCAAGCCGTTGATGGTGCATTCCACTTGACGCGCGCCGCCAATCTTCACACCGGCCAGGCTGTTGGCCACAGCCATGCCTAGGTCGTTGTGGCAGTGCACGCTCCACACGGCCTTGTCGCTGTTGGGAATGCGTTCGCGCAGGTTCTTGATGAATTCGCCATACAGCTCTGGAATGGCGTAGCCCACGGTATCTGGGATGTTGAGTGTGGTGGCACCTTCGTTGATGGCGGCCTCTAACACGCGGCACAAAAAGTCAGGGTCACTGCGGTAGCCGTCTTCGGGGCTGAACTCCACGTCGCTCACCAAATTTTTGGCAAACCGCACCGCCAGCTTGGCTTGCTCAAACACCTGGTCGGGCGTCATGCGCAGCTTTTTTTCCATGTGCAGCGCGCTGGTGGCAATAAAGGTGTGGATGCGCGCGCTGTTGGCGCCTTTCAAGGCTTCAGCCGCGCGGGCAATGTCGCGGTCATTGGCGCGCGAGAGCGAACACACCGTGCTGTCTTTGATGGTGTTGGCAATGGCCTGCACACATTCAAAATCGCCGTTGGAGCTGGCGGCAAAACCGGCTTCGATCACATCCACCTTCAGCCGCTCCAGCTGGCGGGCGATGCGCAGCTTTTCGTCGCGCGTCATCGATGCGCCGGGGCTTTGTTCGCCGTCACGCAAGGTGGTGTCAAAGATGATGAGCTTGTCGGCCATGATGAACTCCGGGTGTGTTCGAAAGTTGTGGTGTGCGCTGCGTGAAACGTGGCCCCCAAAAGCAAAAGGCCCGCAGCGGGTGCTGTGGGCCTTTGGTGGGGTGATTTGCTGAAGCTTGATCGTTTTTTTGATCAGCCGCGCATGCACGCACCTGTGGCCCTTGGCGACAGGGGTAGTAGCAGTAGCGCGATGCGGTTCATGCGCCGAAATGTAGCACAGGCCTTGCGGGCCTACTGCCCCGTGGCGGCAATTTGGGGCGCCGGCTCTGTCGCGTGAGCGCCTGATTGGCCCGCTATACCGATACGCGCGGCCCTGCTCATGCGGCCGGCGAGTGGAACGGCTGCACGGCTGAGGTGGGTTGGCTAGCGGGACAGCGCAGCAGCCCCGTCTTGATCATGTGCATGGTCTCGATGCCAGCGATGAGCTTCACTGCTGTGCCCAACGACTTGAAGCCCAGCGTTGGCCGTGGTCGTCTTTTGGTTGCTCGGTGAGCTTGCTTGACGATGTGCTTGAGATACCTCGATTGGCGCAGCGCAATTTGCAGGCCGCTGTCGGCCACCAAGCTGAGGACGGCCGCCGTGGTGGCTCCGCTCTTGTCGATCCTGATGCTCATCAGCACATGGTGCGGCATGATCGCGCGCCCAAAGAAGCGTCAGGCTGCGAGCAAATCTTGCTTGGAAAGGAGCAACAATTCCAAGGTGTGCCCAAGCTTATCGACAGCCCGGCAAAGGTACTTGCACTGGCCAGCGACCAAGACGTAGGTCTCGTCCACTCGCCAGGATTTGCCCACGGGCGACTTGCGCTGGCAAAAGACGGTTGCGAGCACAGGCAACATCTTGAGGGCCCAGCGACGGACGGTGGCTTGATCGACAAAGACACCGCGCTCGGCCATCACTCCTTGAGGTTGCGAAGGCTCAGCGGGTACGCGGTGTACCAGCGCACGCACACAAGCATGATCAGCAGCGGCAAGTGCAGCCGCTGGATCACCTGGCGCCGCGTCGAGTGGGGCGGTTGGAGGTGCGCGGGCTTCATGGGGCAATCGTCGCCAGGGGCGTTATTGCGACAGAACCCACCTGGCGATGGTGGCCCCCCCCATTGCCGCACATCCCTAGTTGTGCCAGCTACCTACAAATGCCGCAACGTGCCTCAACGGCGAGTCGTTTCGCCAGATCGCGGAGAGTTCGGTGTGCGGAGCATCGATGAGTGGCACAAACCGCAAATCGTCGTCGCGCACACGTTTCAAATGTTCCGCCACGACGCAGGCCCCTTCGCCTGCTGCACAAAGCCCTAGTGCAACGTGGATCTGGTTCGCTCCGATGTACTGAAACGGCTTACCCCCGCCCGTGTCGAGAAATGCGCGATACCACCGATGTAGCCGAGGCGCGGCGCTTTCGTCGGGAAGGATCAGTGCCCAGCCAGCCAGATCGCTCACCTGCAGCGAGCTTTTGTTCGCCAAAGGGTGGTCTTGTGAAATGGCTACCCACTGGGGTTTGCGCGAAACGACTCGACAGGTCAGTTCTGCATCGGCCGACGGGAAGTAGAGAAAGCCCATATCCAGGGCGCCGCTAAGAACCTGATCTGTCATCGGCCCTTCCTCCATCTCCAGCATTTGAATCTGAAGGTCTGGGTGAGCCGTCCTAGCAGCACGTATCCGCGACGGCAACGCGTCATAGAGCGCCCCAGCTAGACAGCCAGCGAGGAACCGCCCGGGCGATGCGCTCCGGTGTTTGGTCAGCCTGCGCGCGGCCCAATCCGCCTCGGCAAGGATGCGGCGTGCACTGGGAAGGAACTCGGCACCATCGGTAGTCAGGGCTGTGCTGTGCGTGCCCCGCGCGAATAGCTGAGTGCCCAGTTCGGCTTCCAGCGATTGAATGGTCCGCGTCAGACGCGATGGCGATATGTGCAACTCTGCGGCTGCCCGGTTGAAGTTAAGTGCACTTGCCACCGCGACGAAAGCGCGCAGAGCAAAGAGATTGGGGTTCATTGCAAGCCTTGCATTTATCAATCGAACTCACGCATGGTATTGCGACAACCGCAATACCGAAGTCAATCGCGCAATGGCCGCCTGAGGGAGCCAATGCTTCAATGCACCGCACGGTCGCTCTCAGCGTTTCGTCTCCCCACCATGATGCCCACCAAGCGAACACTTCACACTCGGCGCACAGTCGTGCTTTCTGTCGTGGCCTCTAGCCTGACAGCGCTCGCCACCCAGGTAGTGGCTCAGCCTGCGCCCCCGCTGCGCCTGCTCGTTGGCTTCCCTGCGGGCGGTAGCACGGATGCCGTTGCGCGCCACCTTGCGCACGCACTTGCGGACTTGCTGCAGCGGCCCGTGGTAGTCGACAACAGGCCGGGCGCAGGCGGACAGATCGCCGCACAAGCATTGAAGGCGGCTGCTCCAGACGGCAACACGATTTTCCTATCAAACAGCCATGCGTTGGCAATGATCCCGTTGACGATCCGCCAGCCAGGCTACGACCCAGTTCGAGACTTCGCGCCGGTGAGCCTCGTCGCCATCTCCAACGACGTGCTTGGCGTCAATCCGCAGGTCGTCGGCGACGTGCGCACGCTGCGTGGTTTGGTTGAGTGGGCCAACGCAAACCCTGGTAAAGGGAACATCGGGGTTCCGGCATTGGCCAGCGACCCAGACTTCGGCGTGCGCATTCTCGCCAAGGAATTCAAAGCCAATGTGCTGCCAATCCCCTACCGAGGCGACGGGCCGGTAGTTCAAGACCTCGTCGCTGGCCAGATTCCCGCAGGCATCGGCTCCGTCGGCGCGCTGTTGCCCTACGTGAAAGCGGGCAAGCTCCGCATCGTGGCGATTGGCGCTCCGTCAAGGCTTTCTTCGCTCCCCGATGTGGCCACGTATGCCGAACAAGGGCTGTCCGGCTATGGCGTCAGCGGTTTCGTTGGGCTAGTCGCGCCCGCGGGAACTCCTCGCGAGTTGCTCGTGCGCCTGAACGAAGTGACCGTCGCAGTGGTTCGCTCCCCTGGCTTTGCCTCCAAATTGGCAGAACTCGGGGTCGTCGCAACGCCGAGCACTGCGGACGAGCTCGCCTTGCGAATTTCGGAAACCACGAAGGCGTTCGGGGGAATGGTCGAGCGATCCGGCTACAAGATCCCATGAGGCGCAAAGGCACAAGCGCTTCGAAGGAGGTCTACAGATGACCCTCCTCATCGCTGGAGGTGGCATCGCCGGGCTTTCGTTGGCGCTCACCTGCCACCAAATCGGGGTGCCCTGTCGTGTGTTCGAAGCAGTGGAGCGGCTCGCGCCGCTGGGAGTCGGCATCAACCTACAACCCGGTGCCGTGCGAGAGCTGGCCGACATGGGACTACAGCCGAAGCTCGATGAGATCGGCGTGCGCACCCGCGACTACGGCATGTACACGAAGAAGGGCCTGCACATCTGGACCGAGCCTCGCGGCGTTTGGGCTGGCTACGGGTGGCCTCAATACTCCGTGCATCGCGGCAAGCTTCACATGATGCTGCTGACAGCGGTGCGAGAACGTCTGGGCCCAGACGCCGTTGTTTGCGGCTGGGCGGCTACGGGCTTCGAAACACACGGCGACCACGTCTTGCTGCACCTGCGCGACAAGGCGGGCCGCACCCGATCTGAAAAAGGTAGCCTGCTAGTGGGTGCCGACGGAATCCACTCGGCGATACGTCGCCAGATCGCGCCGGCGGAAGGCGACCCGGTCTGGGGGGGGGCCGTGCTGTGGCGGGGCACCACCCAAGCCAAGCCCTTCAAGAGCGGAGCTTCCATGGTGATGATCGGCTACGCGGGGCTGCGCTTCGTGAGCTATCCGATCTCAGCCATCGACCCCGACACTGGGCTTGCCACGATTAACTGGATTGCTAACCTCAACTACGAGCCTGGCCAGCGCTGGAACAAGGAGGACTGGAACCGCGAAGCGCGCGTCGAAGACTTCCTGCCTCGCTTTGAGGACATGCGTTTTGATTGGTTGGATGTGCCGGGTCTTGTGCGGAGTGCCAACCAAGTCTTTGAGTACCCTATGGTGGACCGGGACCCTCTTGAGTGCTGGACTGTCGGGCGAACCTCTTTGATGGGCGACGCTGCTCATGCCGCTTACCCCGTCGGCTCCAACGGCGCGGGCTCGGCAATCGTCGACGCACGAAAACTTGGCCGCGCATTTTTGAATCACGGGGTCACCCCAGCAGCGCTGCATGCCTATGAGGCTGAGATGCGCCCGGTGACGGCGAAGGTCATCCTCACCAATCGAGTCGCCGGACCGGACAAGATTTTGGATCTGGTTGAGGATCGGTGTGGTGGCCAGTTCGAAGCCATCGAGGACGTCATCACGTACGAAGAGCTCGCTGAGCACGCACGCAACTACAAGCGCTTGGCAGGGTACGGAGTGAAAGAGACGAACGAGCGCCCGCGCACGATACCCGCTGGGGCATTCGTCAAGTGGCCACAGCCCAAAAACATGGGTGTCAGCGAACTGCAGTCTCCCAATGCTTGAATTCACACCGCTTTTTGAGATCCGAGCCAACGTCGCCGCGGCGCAAGTAACCGCAGACGGCCCGTACGGCACACGCCGGTTCATCCCGATCAATGGGGGCAGTTTCAGCGGGGATCGGCTGGAGGGGCGCGTCCTGCCTGGGGGTGCGGACTGTCAACTGATCCGCCCTGATGGCGTCGCCGAGCTGGATGTTCGGGTCGCCCTTCAAACTGCTGACGGAGTGGTCTTGCTCATGAAAGGGGTTGGCATGCGGCATGGGCCTGCCGAGGTGCTCGCTCGCTTAGCTCACGGAGAACGAGTAGACCCGCGCGAGTACTACTTTCGGGAAACCATGATGTTTGAGGCCCCTAGGGGCCCCTACGACTGGCTCAACCGCCTCATCGCGGTGGGGACAGGGCAGCGCCAGGCCGACCAAGTGGTGATTCAGATTTTTCAGTTGCACTGACTGCCGCGTACTTGCCACCACCACAAGCACGTGCGCCCAATTCAGCAACAAACACCTAAAGATGCACTCTGACTTCAAAACAACAACTATCGGGGAAGGCCCTCCCGTGGTTTTGGTTCATGGAAGTGCGCCCATGTTGTGGGGTCAGTTGCCTTCCCTCCTGGCCAAAAACCATTCGGTCACTACATATGCCAGGAGAGGATTTCCTCCGAACGACGGGCTGGGACAGCCAACGTCGATTCGTCAACACACCATGGATCTGGCTGCCATCTGTAGCTTCATCTCACCAAAACCAGTAGTCGTTGGATGGAGCTATGGCGGCATCATCGCTTTGGACTTGGCGATCCAGCGTCCGGAGCTCTTGGAGCGGCTCGTAGTCGTTGAAGCGCCCCTCCACGCAAAGCGACACCCCACGCCGAGCGTGCTCAAAGGTGTGGTCGGGGGTATCGTCCTGAGCAAGATTGACCCCTGCAAGGGCGCCAGGCACTTCTTGACCTGGGTCATGGGCCGCAACGACGGTAACGAAAGCGACATCCGTCATTTTGACGGCGAAACAATTGCTTGCGCAGCCCAAGGTATCGTCCGGGATCTGGGGTTTGGCACTGGCGAAAAAGAAATCACTCACAGAGGGCTCTGTCAACTCTCGCTACCATGCGCTTGGCTGTTGGGTGACCGCAGCATCGATGCATTTGCCTCAGCTGCCGTGCGCGCCACCACGGCCAATCCGCGTATCAAACTCACCCGGGTCTCCGGCTCGGGCCACCTAATGGCCCTGGACCAACCAGTTGCAATCTTGGACGCGGTGGTTGATAGGGATTGAGAGCCAAAGGACTCTTGTCAGCTTTCGGTTCAATCTGGCGGCCGGGGTTGAGGCAACACTCGATGCCGCCGAGGGCGGCCCCGGCGGCTGCCCGTCGCATTTGTTGGGTGCCTCGACACTCATCGTTCAACAAACCGGCTCAAATCAAACGGAACCGCCCCGGGGCGATTCAAAGTGCCGGTGAACGGGCAGCGAGCGGCATCCTAAGCAAAGCACCGTCACCAAGGAGCCATCTTTGCAGCGGACACATTTCGCGCACACCCTTGCGCGATGTGTGCTATGGCGCCCACCCATCTCACTTATGCAACCCAGCCTCATCCGGCTCATCCGTGCTGGTACTGATCACGCTGGTGGGCTGGCCCTTGGCTTTGCGCCAGCCGTAGACCACATAGCCGCTGATGCCGTAGATAACGAACAGGCCAAACAGCACTGTGGGCGGGTCGATGTTGATGACAGCAATGCCCAGGGCCACCAGCACGATGGCGGCAAAGGGCACGCTGCGCTTCATGCTGAGGTCTTTGAAGCTGTAAAACGGCACGTTGGTGACCATGGTGAGCCCGGCGTACAGGGCCACAGCAAAAGCCACCCAAGCGACGTCTGGGCCGCGAATGCCCGATTCCACCGAGATCCACAAAAAGCCCATCAGCAATGCCGCTGCCGCGGGTGAGGGCAGCCCTTGAAAAAACCGCTTGTCCACCACGCCGGTGTTGACGTTAAAGCGCGCCAGCCGCAGGGCCGCGCAGGCGCAATACACAAAGGCGGCGATCCAGCCCCAACGGCCCAGGCCGCGCAGTGCCCATTCGTACAAGATGAGTGCGGGGGCTGCGCCAAAGCTGACCATGTCTGCCAGCGAATCCATTTGTTCGCCAAAGGCGCTTTGGGTGTTGGTCATGCGCGCAACGCGGCCGTCCAGGCTGTCGAGCACCATGGCGCAAAAAACGCCCACCGCGGCCAAATCAAAGCGGCCGTTCATGGCCATTACCACCGCATAGAAGCCGCCGAACAAAGCGGCCAGGGTGAACAAATTGGGCAGCACGTAGATGCCCTTGCGCCGACGGACCACCGCCACGGGTTCGGCGTTGGAGGCTTGGGGTTCGGGGCCGTCTTGCATGGTGTGGGTCTGGGGTGGGCCGGGGTGGCAGTTTGAGTGTAGTGCAGGGGTGGATACAAAACAAAAAAGGCCCTACCGCTTTCGCAGAGGGCCTATGCAGCTACAGATTTTGTAGCAAGCGACGCTGGGCGCAGGCCCAGCGGCCATGGGGCATCAGTTGCGCGTCTGATCCACCAGCTTGTTCTTGGCGATCCACGGCATCATGGCGCGCAGTTGGGCGCCCACTTGCTCAATGCTGTGCTCGGCCATGTTGCGGCGGCGCGCCGTCATGCTGGGGTAGTTGGTGCGGCCTTCCAAAATGAATTGCTTGGCGTACTCACCGTTTTGAATGTCTTTGAGCGCTTGGCGCATGGCCGCACGAGAGGATTCATTGATCACCTTGGGGCCGGTGGTGTACTCGCCAAACTCGGCGTTGTTGCTGATGGAGTAATTCATGTTGGCGATGCCGCCTTCATAGATCAGGTCCACGATCAGCTTCAACTCGTGCAGGCATTCAAAGTAGGCCATCTCGGGCGCGTAGCCGGCTTCGGTCAGCGTCTCGTAGCCCATCTTGATGAGCTCCACCGCGCCGCCGCACAGCACGGCTTGTTCGCCGAACAGATCGGTTTCGGTTTCTTCTTTGAAGTTGGTCTCAATGATGCCGGCCTTGCCGCCGCCATTGGCCATGGCGTAAGACAGGGCCAGGTCACGTGCCTTGCCGGTTTTGTCTTGGTGCACCGCCACCAGGTGCGGCACGCCGCCACCTTGGGCATAGGTGCTGCGCACGGTGTGGCCCGGGGCCTTGGGCGCCACCATCCACACGTCCAGGTCGGCGCGCGGCACGACTTGGTTGTAGTGCACGTTAAAGCCGTGGGCAAAAGCCAGCGACGCGCCTTGGCGGGCGTGCGGCTCGACGTTGTTTTTGTAGACCTCGGCAATCTGCTCGTCGGGCAGCAAGATCATGATGACGTCGGCTGATTTGACGGCGTCATTCACTTCCATCACGTTCAGGCCGGCCTTGCCGACCTTGTCCCAGCTAGCGCCGCCCTTGCGCAGGCCCACCACCACCTTCACGCCGCTGTCGTTGAGGTTTTGCGCATGCGCATGGCCCTGGCTGCCGTAGCCAATGATGGCCACGGTTTTGCCCTTGATCAGGCTTAGGTCACAGTCTTTGTCGTAGTACACCTTCATGGGGTTCTCCTTGTGTTCGGTTGGGGTGGGTGCAAAAAAAGGGGTTCAGCGTTACAGGCGCAGCACGCGTTCGCCGCGGCCAATGCCGCTGCAGCCGGTGCGCACGGTTTCCAAGATGGCGGCGCGGTCCATGGCTTCTAGAAATGCGGCGTTTTTGGCTTGGTCGCCAGTGAGTTCAATGGTGTAGCTCTTGTCGGTCACGTCGATGATGCGGCCGCGAAAAATGTCGGCCATGCGCTTGATTTCTTCGCGCTCTTTGCCCACGGCGCGCACTTTCACCATCATCAGTTCGCGCTCGATGTAGGGGCCTTCGGTCAAATCCACCACCTTCACCACCTCTATCAGGCGGTTTAAGTGTTTGGTGATTTGCTCAATGACATCGTCAGAGCCCGCCGTTTGAATCGTCATGCGCGACAGCGACGGGTCTTCGGTGGGCGCGACGGTGAGCGATTCGATGTTGTAGCCACGGGCCGAAAACAAATCGACCACGCGCGAAAGTGCTCCGGGCTCGTTTTCGAGCAGCACCGCAATGATGTGTTTCATGATGTCAATTGGCGCTTCGGGCACCGCAGGCACCGGCGCCGTGCGCGGGTGGCGCACAAGCCGCATGCTGCGTCAGCGAAACGCTGGTGTACTATAAAAAAGATAGCTGCTTACGCTGTGTTTTAGAGCCCACGCGGCCTATTGGGTTTGCGGGTAGCAAACGGCAGACCGCTGGGCACTCTGGCGCCGCAGCGAAACCAACACGGCTAGAGTTCTTCTGCCCCCAGCAGCATTTCAGAAATTCCCTTGCCGGCTTGCACCATGGGGAACACGTTCTCGGTGGGGTCAGTGCGGAAGTCCATGAACACGGTGCGGTTCTTGAGCTTGCGCGCCTCACGCAGGGCGGGCTCTACGTCTTGCGGGCGCTCAATCAACATGCCCACATGGCCGTAGCTTTCAGCCAGCTTGACAAAGTTGGGCAGCGCGTCCATGTAGCTGTGGCTGTAGCGGCCCTCGTAGTCCAGCTCTTGCCACTGACGCACCATGCCCAGATAGCGGTTGTTCAGGCTCACGATTTTGATCGGCGTGTTGTATTGCAGGCAGGTGCTCAGCTCTTGAATGCACATCTGCACCGAGCCTTCGCCGGTGACGCAATACACCTCAGCGTCGGGCTTGGCCAGCTTGATGCCCATGGCGTAGGGAATGCCCACGCCCATAGTGCCCAGCCCGCCCGAGTTGATCCAACGGCGAGGCTCGTCAAAGCGGTAGAACTGCGCGGCCCACATCTGGTGTTGGCCGACGTCAGAGGTGATGTAAGTCTCTACGTCTTTGGTCATGCCCCACAGAGTTTCGAGCACGTGCTGGGGCTTGATCACTTCTTTGTTGTGGCGGTCATAGCGCAAGCAGTCGCGAGAACGCCATGCGTCGATGGTCTTCCACCAATCGGCCAGCGCGGCTTGGTCAAGGCCGGTGCCTGCTTCCCGCAGCATCGCGATGAGTTCGGTTAAGACGTCCTTGACGTCGCCCACAATGGGCACATCCACCTTGACGCGCTTAGAGATGCTCGACGGATCGACATCAATGTGAATGATCTTGCGTTCGTTTTGTGCGAAGTGTTTGGGATTGCCAATGACACGGTCATCAAAGCGCGCGCCCACGGCCAACAACACATCGCAGTGCTGCATGGTCATGTTGGCCTCTACGGTGCCGTGCATGCCCAGCATGCCTAGAAACTTCTTGTCGCTGGCCGGATAAGCGCCCAGGCCCATCAAGGTGTTGGTGCAAGGCACGCCCAACATGTCCACCAAGGTGCGCAGCTCGCGGCTGGCCTCGGCCATGATCACGCCGCCGCCGGTGTAGATGTACGGGCGCTTGGCGCCCAGCAACAACTGCAAGGCTTTGCGAATTTGCCCGCCGTGGCCCTTCTTGACGGGGTTGTACGAGCGCATGGAAACGCTCTCGGGGTAGCCCGTGTAGGCGGTCTTGGCAAAAGACACGTCTTTGGGAATGTCCACCACCACCGGGCCGGGGCGACCGGTGCGGGCAATGTGGAAGGCTTTCTTCATCACCATGGCCATGTCGCGCACGTCTTTTACTAAAAAGTTGTGCTTGCAGATCGGGCGGGTGATGCCCACGGTGTCACATTCTTGGAAGGCGTCCAGGCCAATGGCGTGCGTGGGCACTTGGCCAGTGACGATCACCATCGGAATGCTGTCCATATAGGCCGTGGCGATGCCGGTGACGGCATTGGTCACGCCCGGGCCCGAGGTGACCAGCGCCACGCCTACGTCGCCCGTGGCGCGCGCATAGCCGTCGGCTGCATGCACGGCGGCCTGTTCATGGCGCACCAGCACATGCTGCATGGTGTTTTGTTTGTACAGGGCGTCGTAAATGTGCAGAACTGCACCGCCCGGGTAGCCCCAGATGTACTTGACGCCTTCGGCCTGCAGCGCGCGCACGAGGATCTCGGCGCCCCGCAGGTCTTGCGGCTTGTTGTCGGTGGGGAGTGCTTGAGACGCCGCTTGTGCGGCAGCCGCCGAATGCAATTCGGCTTTGGAGATTTCCATGATGTTTAAACCTTGCAGAATTTCTCTGACGAAAAACCTCGGGTGCCCCTTGGGTAGGCCTTGTGGGCCGCCTTGGGACTTTGAACCCTGTAGACCATGGGCCTCCTTGGGGTGCGGGGCCGGATCTGGGCTCGTTTGCTAGCGAGAGCAGCGCGGATTATCGCATTGCTGGTGCTGGGCGATCCGGTCGGTCAGCGTCCGGCGTCGGGTGTGCGTTACAGCCTAAATGCCAAAAACGGGGCTCGATGCGGGCGAATGCCAACACTGCGCACCAATGCGGTGACCTACACTCCCGCCCGCTTGTGGCCACCGACCAAGAACTCGCCGATTTCCTGAAGGGCGTTGAAAAACGTGCTTTCAAACGCTCTTTGTTCCATGTAAGGGACGAAGAAGCAGCGCTTGACATCGTGCAAGACAGCATGATGCGTTTGGCCGAGCACTATGGCGACAAACCTGCGGCTGAGCTGCCCCTGCTGTTTCAGCGCATCTTGTCCAACTGCACCTTGGACTGGTTTCGGCGCCAAAAAACCCACAACGCGGTGTTTGCGCGGCTGTCCGACTTTGAAACCGACGCCGATGGCGACGAATTCGACGCACTTGAGGCCCTTTTCGCCGACGAAAGCACCGAAAGCACCGAGCGCACGGTAGATCGGGCCCAGATTTTGCGTGCCATTGAAATTGAAATCATCGCCCTGCCCGCACGTCAACGCGAAGCCTTCCTGATGCGTTACTGGGAGGAGATGGATTTAGCCGAGACCGCGGCGGCCATGGGTTGCTCGGAAGGCAGCGTCAAGACGCACTGTTTTCGGGCTACGCAAACGCTGGCTCGGGCTTTAAGAGCCAAGGGGCTTGCGTTGTGAGCGGTTTGCCCTCAGTGTTCGGCAGTCCGGGACGCGGGTCAGTTGCATGCGCGGGGCGTTTGCTGGCTCGCCGTTTTTGTGGAATATCGCACTTGTGTATCGTTTGAACCGTTGACTGACACCATGACAGCCATCACCGCATCTGACCAATTCGCTCGTCGCCTGGTGGCGCACCTGGACGACGGTGCACGCCAGCTGCCGCATGACGTGTCTGAACGGTTGCGCGTGGCGCGGCTGCAAGCCATGGAACGCCGCCGCGCGGTGGCCGCTCTGGCGCCCCAAGTGAGTCCTTCGGTGGTGGTTCAAGGTGCCACGCTAGCGCTGGGCGGGGGTGAAGGCCCCACTTGGTGGCAGCGCATTGGCGGCTTGTTGCCCCTGATCGCCTTGGTGTTGGGCCTCATCGCGGTGAAAGCGGTGCAAGACCAGGCCCGCGCCAGCGAAGTGGCCGAAATTGACACCGCCTTGCTGGCTGACGATCTGCCGCCCGCAGCCTACACCGACGCCGGTTTCTTGCAGTTTCTGAAGCAACAGGCCGAACAGGCCACGCGCGACTGATGATTCACGCTCGGCCCTCCGTCGCTCTAACCCGCTGGACGCCTGCAGCAGGCCGCGCGGCGTGGCGCGCGGTGTCGGGCTTTGCGCTGGCCGTGATGTGCATGCTGGCCGTAGCGCCAGACTGGGTGATGGGCGCAAGCGCCAGCAGCTCTGAAGCTGCGCCGGCGTCGCCGGCTGATGGCGCGGCGCCCAGCGCCGCTCCCGCCAGCACCGATGGCTTAAGCGCCACCACGACGCCCGCCCTGGGCAGCAGTGCCAGCCCTGCGTCAAGCGATCCGGCCTCGACGCCCGCCGCGCCGCTGGTGCAGTCCGCACCCGTGCGCAGCGGCTCGGTACAGGGCACGCCAGTCGCGCAGGCACGGCCCGTTGCCGCCTCGGCGCGCCCGGCGGGTGCGCCAGCCGTGACCCGTCCGCTTTGGGATGAGCTCACACACGCGCAACGCTCCGTGTTGCAGCCTTTGGCGCCGTCTTGGAACACCACCAATGAAGCTCAAAAACGCAAGTGGCTAACCCTAGCCAATCAGTTTGGGCAGTTGTCGGCCGACGAACAGGGGCGTCTGCAGGCGCGCATGGGGGAATGGGCCGCTTTGTCGCCCCAGCAGCGCAGTGCTGCGCGTTTGAATTTTGCGCAGGCCCGGTCGCTGTCGGTGTCTGAAATGCAGGCCCAGTGGCAAGCCTACCAAGCGCTGAGCGATGACGAAAAACGCCGCTTGGCGGATTCGGCCCAGCGCAAACCGGCGGGCGCGGCCACTGCCGTGACACCCGTGCCGCGCGAGCGCTTGGCGACTGTGCATGGCCCAGCGGTACGCGGTGGCTCGGGCAAGGCGGTGTTAAGCGCGTCTGCGCTCGATCCGGTGACTTTGCTGCCCGCCGCTTCTGCCGCCAGCGGGCGGCCCGCCACGCCTGCCACGGCGGCCAATCCCGCTCAATAGCCGCATGGGTGCGGCACCAAAAGCCGGGGCTACCGGCCCCACGGGAGACGGCACGCGCACCAATCCCAACCCAAATCTAAGCCCGGAGTCAGGCGATGTCCCGCCACTGAACTTGACCGCGCCGGGCCTGCGCAGACGCATGGCCTGCTGGCTTTACGAGGGCATGATCTTGTTCGGCGTGATTTTTGTGGCGGGCTATTTGTTCTCGGCCTTAAGCCAAGCGCGGCACGGCTTGCAACATCGCACCGAGCTGCAGGCTTTTGTGTTTGTGGTGATGGGCATCTACTTTGTGTACTGCTGGTCCAAGGGTCAAACGCTGCCCATGAAGACCTGGCACATCCGGGTAGTCGATCGCAGCGGCAAAACGGTCAGCCAGGCCCGGGCCCTGTTGCGCTACTGCCTGTGTTGGTTGTGGTTTGCGCCGGTGCTGGCTGCGGTGGCACCGTTTGGCTTGTCGGGCGGCGAGATCACCGTGCTGGTGACGGGCTGGGTGGTGGTTTGGGCCTTGCTCAGCCGCTTTCATCCGCAGCGGCAGTTTTTGCACGATGTGCTGGCGGGCACCCGCTTGATTGACGCCAAACCGACCCCTGCGGCCAAGCCCTTGCAGCCCTGAAACGGCAGGCTAATCGGTCGCCAGATCGCCATCTGCGGCGGTCAAAATAGCGGCATGAATTCCATCGTGACCGCACCAGCCACACCCTCTGCATCAAAGCCCCACAGATCGCCTGACGTGGCTTTCTCAATCGCGGTGTATTGCGGTTCGCGGCTGGGTGCCGATGCACGCTTTGCTGCACAAGCCCAGGAAGTGGGTCAGTGGATTGGCGCGCATGGCGGACAGCTTGTGTACGGCGGCGGCAATGCGGGTTTGATGGGCGTGGTGGCTGATGCCACCGCTGCGGCGGGTGGCCGCGTGGTGGGGGTGATTCCCCAGTCTTTGGTAGAGCGCGAGCTGGCTCGCACCGCGTGCGACGAGCTGCATGTGGTGCCAACCATGCATGAGCGCAAGCGCCTGATGGCCGAACGGGCTGACGCCTTCTTGGCCCTTCCGGGTGGCATCGGCACCTTAGAAGAGCTGTTTGAGGTGTGGACCTGGCACCAACTGGGCTATCACCACAAGCCCATCGGCATCTTGAACTCAGCGGGCTACTACAGCCCTTTGCTGGGTTTTTTGCAGTCGGTGCTGGCCAGTGAATTTATGGGCGCCAAAACGCACAGCCTGCTGCAGGTTTCTGAGCAAGTGCCAGAGCTGCTGACTCGCTTGACCGCCGTACCGTCGCCGCGCCAGCACAGCGACCTTCGCCAGATCTAAAGCAGCCTCTTTGGCCGGGTCGATCACCGCGCCCGAGCCCAGGGCACGCTAAATGGCCGCGTCGTCGGCCTCACCGGTGCGAATGCGCAGTGTGCTTTCGACCGATTGCACAAAAATCTTGCCGTCGCCGATGTTGCCCGTGCGGGCGGCTTGGATGATGGCGTCGATGCAGCGATCCGCGTCGGCCTCGCGCACGACCACGTCCACCTTGAGCTTGGGCAAAAAATCCACCACGTACTCGGCGCCACGGTAGGTCTCGGTATGGCCTTTTTGGCGGCCAAAGCCCTTGACCTCGGTGACCGTCAGCCCGCTGACACCGCAGTTGGCCAAGGCTTCACGCACCGCGTCGATTTTGAATGGCTTGATGACGGCAGTGATCAGCTTCAAGGCAATGTCTCCGTTGGGGTTGATGTGCAGTGGGCCATTGGGTGGGCCGCAGGTCAAGCTCGAAAACGGCTGGTAATGGGGTAGCGCCAGTCTTTGCCAAAGCTGCGGTGCGTGAGGCGAATGCCCACTGGGGCTTGGCGGCGCTTGTATTCGTTGATCTTCACCAATCGGGTGACTTGCTCCACCACGGCGGCGTCAAAGCCTGCAGCCACGATGTCGGCAATGGACTGGTCGTCTTCCATGTAGCGCTGCAGGATGGCGTCGAGCACGTCATAGGGCGGCAGGCTGTCTTGGTCGGTCTGGTCAGGGCGCAGCTCAGCGCTGGGCGGCCGGTCAATGATGCGCTGGGGAATCGGGTTGGCGCTGCGGCCGTAGGGGTCATGCGCATTGCGCCAGCGCGCCAGCCTGAACACGGTGGTCTTGAGCAAATCCTTGATGACCGCAAAACCGCCCGCCATGTCGCCGTACAGCGTGCAGTAGCCCGTGGCCATTTCGCTTTTGTTGCCCGTGGTGAGCACGATGGCGCCGAACTTGTTGGACAAGGCCATCAGCAGAGTGCCGCGCACCCGGGCTTGGATGTTTTCTTCGGTGGCGTCCAGCGCTCGGCCTGCAAAGTCAGGCGCCAGCGTGGCTAGGAAGGCTTCAAACATTGGCACGATGGACAACTCATCGTGGCGCACCTGAACGCGTTGGGCCATCTCGGCCGCGTCTTCGCGCGACATGCCTGCGGTGTAGGGCGAAGGCATCATCACCGCCCGCACCCGCTCAGGGCCGAGCGCGTCAACGGCCACCGCCAACACCAGCGCTGAATCAATGCCGCCCGACAAGCCCAGCAACACACCCGGAAAGCCGTTTTTGCCTACGTAGTCGCGCACACCCAGCACCAGGGCGTGCCACAGCTCAGCGTCGGCATCGGGCGCGGGATGGTCAATCGCCACGATGTCATTTGCTATCTTTTCGATAGCTTCTTGCGGCGTAGATACGGCGCAAGACCAGAGTTCTTCTTCAAATGCCAAGGCGCGGGCCGCCACGCTGCCGTCGGGCCGCACGGCAAATGACTGGCCTTCAAAAATCACTTCATCTTGGCCGCCCACCAAGTGGGCGTAGACCAGGGGCAGGCCGGTTTCACGCGCGCGCTGGCCCATGGTGGCTTCGCGCTCCAGGCGCTTGCCCCCATGAAAGGGCGAGGCATTGGCCACCACCAGCACCTGCGCACCCGCAGCGGCACAGTCTTGCGCCGGGGCTTGGAACCAGGCGTCTTCACAGATGAGCAGGCCCACGCGAACTCCGCTCACGTCGATCACACAGGTTTGCTCGCCCGGCGTGAAGTAGCGGCGCTCGTCAAACACTTGGTAGTTGGGCAAACAGCGCTTGTCGTAGGCGGCCACCACCTGCCCTTCGCGCAATGCCGTGAGGCGGTTGGTGCGTTTGGGCACCGCCACCGATCGGCCCCGCTCATCACCCCCATTGGGGTGCCCCACCACCACCGTCAGGCCCGATAGACCGTGCAGTTCGCGGGCCACCTGGGCCAAGGCATGATCGCAAGCAGCCATGAAGGCAGGGCGCAGAAAAAGATCTTCGGCGGCATAGCCGCACAACGCCAATTCAGGGGTGACCAGCAGTTGGGCGCCTTCGCGGTGCGCGGTGCGAGCCGCTTCAATAATTCGACGGGCATTGCCCGGCATGTCACCCACCACAAAGTTGAGTTGGGCGACCGCAATGCGAAGAGGCATGGACGACAAGTTAGGCAATCAACTGCAGGGGGCCACGGCCCCGGCGCAAGGGGCCTCTGTGGGAGGTGTATCGGAGCAGGCGCAAGGCTCAAATGATTATGTCATTGGGGTGCTAGACGACTGGGCCCATCTGCCTGCGGCCGAATGGGATGCGTTACTGGCCAAGCAGGCCACGCCCACACCGTTTATGCAGCACGCTTATGGCGCGGCGCTGCTAGCCAGTGGCAGTGCCACGCCCAAAACCGGCTGGTCGCTGCGGCTATTAACGCTGCGCCAAAACGGCCAACTGCGAGCCGCTTGCGCCACCTACCTTAAAACCCACAGCTACGGCGAATATGTGTTTGACTGGGCCTGGGCCCAGGCCTACGAGCGCCACGGCCTGCCCTACTACCCCAAGGCGGTGCTCAGCGTGCCGTTTACACCGGTCACTGGCTCAAGGCTGTTGGCCACTAGCGACGCGGACCGGCTGGCCCTGGCCCATGCGCTGCGCCAATGGGCGCAAGACCAGCCGCGGCTGTCGTCGGTGCATGTGTTGTTTGCCGATGCAGCCGATTGGGCGGCGCTGTCCCAGGCAGGCTTTAGCCAACGCCACACCGTGCAGTTTCACTATGACGGCCAGCACGCATCGTTTGATGAATTCTTGGCCGCGCTCAGCCAAGACAAGCGCAAAAAAATTCGGCAAGAGCGGCGCAAAGTGGCCGACGCCGGGGTGCGCTTTCGCGCTGTGCTCGGCAATGAAATCACGCCAGCCGATTGGGCGTTTTTCTATCAGTGCTACGAGCGCACTTACCTAGAGCATGGCAATCCGCCGTATCTGAAGCCGTCGTTCTTCTCGGCCCTGGCGCGTGAGCAGGCCCAGCACTGGGTGATGTTTGTGGCCGAGCTTTCTGGCGAACCGATCGCAAGCAGTTTGGTGGCGGTAGATCTGCAGCGCCGCGTGGCCTACGGCCGATATTGGGGCGCCTTGCAACGGGTGGACTGCCTGCACTTTGAAGCCTGCTACTACCAGCCATTGGAGTGGTGCATGGCCCACGGTGTGCACCGCTTTGAGGGCGGCGCGCAGGGCGAACACAAGATTCAGCGTGCCCTCCTGCCGGTGGATACCACCAGCGCCCACTGGGTGCGCCACCCGCAGTTTGCTGAGGCGATCAACGACTTCTTAGACCGCGAAGCCCGCGCCACAGATGACTACCTGCAGGCCCTCAAAAGCCATTCGCCCTATCGCAGCCAAGACTGACAACGGCGGCGCCCCGCTGCCACGCCCTGGACAGGCGAGCGCTCGCTCGATTTAGAACGTTTCCCAATCGTCGTCTGAAGCTGCTGCAGCCGCCTTGGGCGCAGGCGCGGGTGCAGGTGCGGGTGTTGCCTTGGGTGCTGCCGTGGCGGCTTTGGGTGCCGCAGGCCCTATTGCAGGCTTTGCTACAGGTTTTGTAGCTGCTTCGGGCCTATTGGAGGGCGCAGCAGCCGGTTTTGACGCAGTACCGGGGGCTGCCGCCTTGGGCGCAGGCAGCGCAGGGCGCTTCATGGGCGGGG
>JAAFIY010000064.1 GCA_013297985.1 Comamonadaceae bacterium
GCCACCACCGACGCCCTGGCCCCCTTGGGCAGCGCCACGGTGCACGAAGCCATGGGCCGCGTCGGTCTGCTCAAGCCCTACATGCGCCCCATCTACAGCGGCGCACAAGTCAGCGGAACGGCCGTCACCGTACTGTTGCACCCCGGTGACAACTGGATGATGCACGTGGTGGCCGAGCAAATTCAGAGCGGCGACATCGTGGTGGCCGCCGTCACTGCCGAATGCACCGACGGCTACTTTGGCGACCTGCTGGCCACCAGCTTCATGGCCCGCGGCGCGCGCGCGCTGGTGATTGATGCCGGGGTGCGGGACGTGAAAACGCTCACCCAGATGGGCTTTCCGGTGTGGAGCCGCGCCATCAGCAGCAAAGGCACCATCAAGGCCACGCTGGGCTCGGTCAACATCCCGGTGGTGTGCGCAGGCATGTGGGTGACGCCCGGCGACGTCATCGTGGCTGACGACGACGGCGTGGTATGCGTGCCGCGCGAACGCGCCGCCGCCACCCTGCAAGCAGCTCTTGCGCGTGAAGCCAATGAAGGCGCCAAACGCGAAAAACTCGCTGCCGGTGTGCTGGGGCTTGACATGTACGCCATGCGTGAACCGCTGGCCAAGGCGGGCCTGCGGTACATCGATTGATCTGCAATCCACCAGGCTGCAGCGCCCTGTTTATATGCCCAAGAAGCTACAAAAATAATAGCGAATAGGCCCATGATCGAATCCACAGGCAAACCCACCACCGGCGGCTTCAGCAAGACGCCCGGCTGGCTCGATTGGTTTGAAGGCCCCGCCAAACCGCGCTTTGTGCTGCCCGCAGGCAGCGTAGATGCGCACTGCCATGTGTTTGGCCCAGGCGACAACTTTCCCTATGCGCCCGAGCGCAAATACACGCCGTGCGACGCGTCGTGGCAGCAGTTGTTTGCGCTGCGCGACCACTTGGGCTTTGAAAAAAACGTCATCGTGCAAGCCACCTGCCACGGCGCTGACAACCGCGCCTTGCTCCACGCGCTGGCGCGGTCTGAGGGCAGGGCGCGTGGCGTGGTCACTGTCAAACGCAGCGTGACCGATGCAGATCTGCACGCCATGCACGCAGCGGGCGTGCGCGGGGTGCGCTTTAACTTCGTCAAGCGACTGGTTGACTTCACCCCCAAAGACGAGCTGATGGAAATCGCCCAGCGCATCAAGCCCCTGGGCTGGCATGTGGTGATCTACTTTGAAGCGGTGGATTTGCCCGAGCTGTGGGATTTCTTTACCGGCTTGCCCACCACCGTGGTGGTGGACCACATGGGGCGGCCCGATGTGTCCAAGCCGCTAGACGGCCCTGAATTTGCGCTGTTCTTGCGCTTTATGCGCGAACACCCCAACGTGTGGAGCAAGGTGACTTGCCCCGAGCGCCTAAGCGTCACCGGCCCCAAGGCCCTCAAGGGCCAACAAGCGGCTTACGCCGATGTGGTGCCCTTTGCCCGCCACGTGGTGCAACAGTTTCCTGATCGGGTGTTGTGGGGCACCGATTGGCCCCATCCCAACCTAAAAGACCACATGCCCGACGACGGCCTGTTGGTGGACTTCATCCCCCACATTGCCCCCACGGCTGAGCTGCAAAACAAGCTGCTGGTGGACAACCCCACGCGCCTGTACTGGGGCTAGAACAACCCGCATCGGAGACTGAGACCATGGCCCTGCACAAGCCCTACACCGACGTACCCGGCACCGTGATTTTTGACATGGAGCAGGCCCGCAAAGGCTATTGGCTCAACCAGTTTTGCATGAGCCTGATGAAGGCCGAGCAGCGCGAACGCTTCAAGGCCAGCCCGCGTGCGGTGCTAGACGAATGGCCGATGTCTGAGGCACAAAAGCAGGCTGTGCTGGCCGCAGACCTCAACGCCTGCATTGCCCAAGGCGGCAACATTTACTTTTTGGCCAAGCTGGGCGCCACGCTGGGCAAGAGCTTTCAGCAAATGGCCGGCAGCATGACGGGCATGACCGAGCACGAATACCGCGACATGATGATTGCCGGCGGCCGCAGCGTGCAGGGCAACCGCTTTGTGGGCGAAGACGGCAGCGCCCAGCCTCATCGCCAGCCCCAGGGCAGTGGCAGCGGCACGCTGCTGTAAATCGATCTCTGAAACCCCCGCACACCATGGCCACCCTCACCGCATCGGTTTACACATCGCACGTGCCCGCAATAGGCGCGGCATTGGATTTGGGCAAGACCACTGAGCCCTATTGGCAGCCTCTGTTTGCGGGCTACCAGCCCAGCAAAGCCTGGATGGCCGCCAACACGCCTGATGTGATTTTTTTGGTCTATAACGACCACGCCACCGCCTTCAGCCTGGATTTGGTGCCCACCTTTGCCATTGGCACCGGGGCGCAATTTGCTGTGGCCGACGAAGGCTGGGGCCCACGCCCGGTGCCCAAAGTCATGGGCCACCCTGAGTTGGCCAGCCACATTGCGCAATCGGTCATCCAACAGGACTTTGACCTGACGGTGGTCAACCAAATGCCGGTAGACCACGGCCTGACGGTGCCGCTGTCATTGATGTGTGGCCAGCCCGCTGCGTGGCCGTGCCCGGTGATTCCCTTTGCCGTCAACGTGGTGCAGTACCCCATCCCCAGCGGCATGCGCTGCTTTCGTTTGGGGCAGGCCATTCGGCGCGCCATCGAGTCGTTTGACGCGCCTTTGAAGGTGCAAATCTGGGGCACCGGTGGCATGAGCCACCAACTGCAAGGCCCGCGCGCAGGCCTCATCAACAAAGACTTTGACAACGCGTTTTTAGACCAGTTGATTGCCGCACCCGAAGAACTGGCCAAGAAGCCGCACATTGACTATGTGCGCGATGCCGGCAGCGAAGGCATTGAGTTGGTGATGTGGCTGATCGCCCGCGGTGCCATGGCCGATTGCGCCGATGTGCCTGGCCCCCAGCCGGTGGTGCGGCGGCGCTTTTATCACGTGCCGGCGTCCAACACGGCGGTGGGCCATTTGATTCTGGAGCAGCCCGCCTTGGCTTAAGGATTCAAACCAAAAAGGCCGCTTGCGCCCTAAAAATAAGCGCAAGCAGCTATCAATTAAATAGCAAACGCACTTTAAAAGAGCCATGACCATTCACGTAGCCCTAGCCGGTGCCGGTGCCTTTGGCATCAAGCACCTAGACGCCATCAAGCTCATCCCCGATGTGAAAGTCATCAGCGTGGTGGGCCGCGATTTGGCCAAGACGCAAGAGGTGGCGCAGCAATATGGCATTGCGCATGCCACCACTGATTTGAATGAGTCGCTGGCCATGGGTCAGCTAGACGCCGTCATCTTGTGCACCCCCACCCAGATGCACGCCGCGCAAGCCATCGCCTGCATGCGCGCAGGCAAGCATGTGCAGGTAGAAATTCCGCTGTGTGATGTGCTCAAAGACGGCCAAGCCGTGGTGCAAACCCAAAAAGAAACCGGCCGCGTGGCCATGTGCGGCCACACCCGCCGCTTTAACCCCAGCCACCAATTTGTGCGCCAGCGCATCTTGGCAGGGCAGTTCCGCATCCAGCAGATGGATGTGCAAACCTACTTCTTCAGGCGCACCAACATCAACGCCCTGGGCCAGCCCCGCAGTTGGACTGATCACCTGCTATGGCACCACGCTGCCCACACCGTGGATTTGTTTGCCTACCAGGCGCAAAGCCCCGTCGTGCAAGCCAATGCCATCCAGGGCCCCATCCACCCCAACCTGGGCATTGCAATGGACATGAGCATTCAGCTCAAAGCCGCCAACGGTGCCATCTGCACCCTGAGCCTGAGCTTTAACAACGAAGGCCCGCTAGGCACCTTCTTTAGGTACATCGGCGATACGGCCACCTACATTGCCCGCTATGACGATCTGTTCAACGGCAAAGACGAAAAAATCGACGTGTCAAAAGTCGATGTGTCGATGAACGGCATCGAGCTGCAAGACCGCGAATTCTTCGCCGCCATCCGCGAAGGCCGCGAACCCAATGCCAGCGTGGCGCAGGTGCTGCCTTGTTATGAGGTGTTGCACAAGTTGGAAGGGCAGTTGGGGGCTTGATCACGCCAGCCTGCTAGCGGCCCAACAGCGGCCCCATGTCCCACCAAGCATCAGCGCTGAACGGGCCGCGGTAGTAGAGCCGAGGCTCTGGCGCGCTCAGATCGGTGGCCACCGCATGGCCTGATGCGCTGACAGGTGGCGTGTTGGCGGGGTAGGTGCGAAGCACGATGGAACCCGCTTGTGTTTGCACGCGCTGCGTGGCGGGCAACCATTGCGGGAATGCAGCTTCAAGCTGATCCAGCACGCGGGCACCTTCTTGCTGGCGCTGCAGTCGCTGCGCGGGCGAAAAGTCAGCATCGGCCCACAGCTTGAATTGCCCCGCGCCACCCGGCCCGACCACGGGTGCCACGACAGCGGCATCGCCCACCGCGCCGGTGCCCCGCTCGCCAAAGCCATTGCTGCCCCAGCACTGCACCGTGCCAGTGGCCAGCACGGCGCAGGCGTGCGTCCAGCCTGCGGCTACCGACACCACGGCTTGGGCTTGCACCCCGCTGGCGGGGAAGGGTGCAGTGCCCTGCGGTGTGTTGGTGCACGCCAAGGTGCCGCGCCCGTTCAGCACACATGCGCCGCCAAAGCCAAGCCGCGCCAAGCCACTGGTGCCCGCTGCAACGCGAACCTCCGCGGCCACCTGCTCGGGCACGGCAAGGTTGGGCGCAGAAACGGAACCATCGGCCAGCGTCGCCCGCGAGTAAGCCCGCTCGTCCCAACAAAAGCCCCGCCCATCGGTCAGCACTGCGGAGGGCCCTGGGCCGCTCAGCACGGCTGCTGCAGCGGGCAGGGGCACGAAGCCTGGCAGTGACCAACCGGAGGTCGGCCGCAAAGGTCCATGCATGCCTACCACCAAGCCACCCCAGCACGCCACTTGCCCTTGCGCGGTGCGCGCGCACGTGCCGCGGCTGGATGCGCTGATTTGCACGACATCCGTTAACCCCGTCACAGTGACTGGGCCGCGATCGAACAAGCTGCCGCCGTGGCGCAACTGCCCGGCGTCGTTGCTGCCCCAGTACATCACGCGGGCGGCGGTGGTGATGGCGCAGGCGTGGTCACCACCCACGGAGATCTGATCGGCTGGGCCAGGCAGGTCCACCAACGTTGGGGTGGCTTCGCTGGCGGACACTGGCGCGCCGGCCACCGCGCTGACCGATCGGCCCCAGCAAAACACCTGGCCGTCTGCCAATACACCGCAAGTGCGGTACGGCCCTGCTGACAGGTCGATCACCTGGGCCAAGCCCGCCACGCGCTGTGGCGTGGCCACGGCTAAAGCAGCGCCCGGTGCCGGCGCAAAGCCGATTTGGCCTTGCTCCGTTGCGCCCCAGCAGAACACTGCGCCGCCGGAGGTGAGGGCGCAGGTGTGCAAGAAGCCGAGGGATGTTTTCGCCAGTGGGGCCCGAACCACCTGCATCCCCTGCGCACCGCAGAGGCTGGCCAGCCCTGCCACCGCAATGGCGACGAGCACCCGCATGCACACTGCTGCGGCGCACACAGCGTTCAACTTGCCTGAAGCCGACAGCCCACCTCCGCTGCGGGCAGCAAGGGCCGTGCGTGGCAAAAAGCGCGGAGCGAGCAATGGCATATTGGAGATGGGTGGCGTGGTGGCCCCATGCCGCACGCCCTGCCTTGATTTTCGACCGCCGCAGCCCACCCCAACGTGACCCCTATCACCGTCATCAGTGTCAACAGCGCCCGCACCCAGCGCCTAAACCTTGGCGGCCACCGCTTTGCCAGCGCCATCGGCAAGCGCAGCGTGGGCGAGCAACGCGTGCCGGTGGCGCGCTTGGGGCTGCTGGGGGACGAGCAGGCTGACCCAAGCCTGCACGGCGGCATCGGCAAAGCGGTGTATGCCTACCCCAGCGAGCACTATCCGCGTTGGCAGGCTTGGCGCGAGCAAGCTTTGGCGCAGGCCCCCGACCTGTTCGGCCCCACGGGTGCCGAGCCTTTGCCCTGGGGCTTTCTGGGCGAGAACCTCACCGTGGCGGGCCTGACCGAATCCCAAGTGTGGGTGGGTGATGAACTGCACGGCCCGCCGCAAGCCGACGGCAGCCGCCTGGTCCTGCGGGTGACGGCGCCCCGCAAACCCTGCGGCAAGTTGGTGGCGGTGATGGGCTACGTGGCTGCGGCGCGCGACATGGTGCGCCACGGACTGTGCGGCTGGTACTTGGCGGTCGAGCAAACCGGCAGCGTGGCCGCAGGCGACGTTTTCACCCTGCGCCCAGGCCAGCGGCATTTGTGCATCACCGAGGCCATTCGGGCGGCTGGGGCCAGCGTGCGCAACGGATAGCTGCAAACACCCTTGGGCATATGGGGTGCTGATTTCTTTCAAAATCGGCAGCGCTTTTGTTTCGTGCCAACTCAACCTCCACCGATGACGAATACACACGCCTCAAGTCCGCGAAAAGTAGGCCCCTTTTCTGTCCAAGCCATTGGTTTGGGCTGCATGAATCTTGACCACGCCTACGGCCCGTCGGTGTCGGCCGAACTTGGCCAGCGCGTGCTGTTGGGCGCGCTGGATGCGGGCTATAACTTCTTGGACACCGCCACGCTGTACGGCGGCGGCAAAAACGAAGAGCGCCTGGGCGCAGTGCTGGCCGGGCATCGGCAGCGCTTGGTGCTGGCCAGCAAATGCGGCATGGCCATCATCCCGGTGGATGGCAAACCCACGCGGGTAATCGACGGGCGGCCCGCCACCCTCAAGCGCGAGTGTGACGACAGCCTGCGCCGCCTGCGCACCGATGTGATCGATTTGTATTACCTGCACCGCTGGGACAAGGGCGTGCCCATTGAAGACAGCGTGGGCGCGCTGGCCGACTTGGTGCACGCGGGAAAAATCCGCGCCATTGGTTTGTCTGAAGTGGGCGCGGCCACCTTGCGCCGGGCGCATGCGGTGCACCCGATTGCCGCGCTGCAAACCGAATATTCGCTGTGGACCCGCAACCCGGAGATTGCCGTGCTGCAAGTCTGCGCTGAACTGGGCGTGGCGTTTGTGGCCTTCAGCCCGGTGGCGCGGGCTTTTTTGAGCGACCAGTGGGCGCAGCCGACAGATTTGCAAGCGCTAGCCGAGCGCGACATTCGCCGCAGCATGGGCCGCTTTACTGGCGATAACTTGGCGCACAACCTGGCCCTGCTGCCGCCGCTGCGCGCCTTGGCCCAGCAAGCGGGTTGCACCACTGCGCAATTGGCCTTGGCCTGGGTGCTGGCGCAAGGCAGTCACGTGGTGGCCATCCCCGGCACCACGCGGGTGGCGCATATGCAAGACAACCTCGCTGCCGCGTCGCTCAACATACCTGCTGAACTGTTGCGGCAAGCGGGGGCGCTCATTAACCAGCGCACGGTGAAGGGCGAACGGTATGACGCCCAATCCACCTCTGAGGTGGATACCGAGTTGTTTGCCTGACAACGCTGGGCCCGCTGCAGGCTTGGGCTGCTCAGTCCAACTTGCCGTAACGCGCCAGCAACTCGGCGGCATAGGTCACCTCGTCCAGCCGGGCCATTCGGCGTGCGGCGCGGCGGGCGGCGTGCTGTTGCATCAATCCAGCCAGGGCGTGTACGGCCAGCGCGGCGCGGTTCAGCATCCAAGCGCTGGCGCGGTCTGCGTGGTGCACCCGGGGTTGGTAGCGGCTTTCGTTCATGGTGGCTGTCATGACAGTTCCTCAGTTTTCAAACAGGGCGGCTTGTGGCCGGGGTGTTGATACGGCGCGGCTGAGATTGATCGCTGCGCCTGGGCGTAGCTTGGCTTAGCATCGGTCTGCTTAAAAGAACCAGTTCCACGACAGATGGCAGACCAGTTCGCTGACCTCCTAGCCCAGGCCGAGCTGAAACTCGACCGCACCAAGGGCACCTTGCGCGAGCAGCTTTACTTGCAATTGCGCCGAGCGGTTTTGGCCGGGCGCTTGCCCTCTGGCACGCCGATGCCGTCCACGCGCGAACTGGCTGGAGCGCTGGGCATTGCCCGCAGCACCGTGGTGGACGCCTTTGATCAACTCAAAGCCGAAGGCTTTTTAGAAACCCGCCAAGGTGCCCCCACTCGGGTGGTGCGCCTAGACCGCAGCATGCTGGGCGCGGGGCGCCGCAGCGCGGCGGCGGCAGGCCCAGCCGTTCGGGCACAGGAACGGCGCACTCACTGGCAAGACGACAACCCGCCACTGCCCATCACCCAGCGCGCCTTTCGCCCGTCGCTGCCCGATCTAGACGCGTTTCCTGCCCGCGAATGGGCGGCGCACTTGGGTCGGCGGGCGCGTCGGCCTGTGCTGCATGACCTGAGCTACACCGGCTACACGGGTGTGCCCAGCCTGCGTCAGCAAATCCTCAACCATGTGCGGCTAGCGCGCCATGTGCAGGCTGAGTCGGAGCAAGTCATCGTGCTTCCTTCCGCCCAATCGGCGTTTGATCTGGTGGCGCAGATGACCTTGCAGCCCGGTGACGCCGCGTGGGTGGAAGACCCCGGCTATCTCGGCATGGTCAGCGTGTTGCGCGGGCACCGCGCGCGCTTAGTGCCGGTGCCGGTCGATGGGCAAGGCTTGCAGTCTGATTTTGCGGGTCCGCGCCCCAGCCTTGTGTACCTGACGCCTTCACATCAGGCGCCCACCGGCGTGTTGATGAGCCTGCAGAGACGGCTTGAGTTGCTGGCTGTGGCGCATCGTGCAGGAGCCGCCATCATTGAGGACGACTACGACAGCGAATTCCAATACGTCGGCCAACCTACCGCCAGTCTGCAAGGCTTGGATCGGCATGGCTGTGTGCACTATGTCGGCACGTTTTCCAAGTCACTATCGCCGGGTTTACACGTTGCATACCTCATCGTGCCGCCGCAGTTTGTGCAACTGGCGCACACCGTGGCGCTCGCGCGTGGCCTCACAGTTCCGGTGCACATGCAATTGGCTCTGGCCGACTTTATGGAGGCAGGGGGCCTGCGCAGACACATCCGCGCGATGACCGCCGAGTACGGTGCCCGGATGGCCCTGCTCACCGAGGCGTTGCGCAGCGCGGCGGGAGACTTGCTGACCGTACCGGTGGCGGCTGGCGGATTGCAGCGTTGCGTGGGCTTACCTGGCACCGTGTCTGACACGTCGCTTGTGGCAGCGTTGCGAGCGGCTGGTATCGCGGCCCTGCCGGTATCAGCCCAATGCCATGCCGCGCGCTTGAGCGGCTTGGTGTTGGGTGTGGGGTTGGTCAAGCAGCACGAGGTGGTTAGCGCGGCCAAGCTCTTGTGTGAAGTCGTACGCCACGAATTGCGCGGGCGATAAGGCCAGCGGCGCACGGTCAACTGGTTGGGTCATTTGTGCACAACTGGTGCTTTTTGAACGCCATAGGTTCGATCAAGATGTGATCCATCATGACTTCAAGCCCAAGCCCTTCAAGCCACCGAGCTGCGCCATTGGCGGCCACGCCACGCGCCTATTTCATCGACCGGCTGCGGGTGGTGCTGACCGCCTTGGTCATAGCCCACCACAGCGCCATTACCTACGGTGCCAGCGGCGGCTGGTTTTACCGAGAACTGACGGACGGCGGCACACCCAGCAGCCTATTGTTGACGGTGTTTTGCGCAGTTAACCAAGCGTTTTTCATGGGCATGTTCTTCCTGATTGCGGGCTACTACACGCCACAGTCGGTGGCGCGCAAGGGGGTGCGCCAGTTTGCGTGGGATCGGCTGCTGCGCTTGGGCCTGCCGTTGCTGTGTTTTGGCTTTGTTCTGGGGCCTTTGGCGGTGGCCGTTTCGATGACAGCTTCTGGTGTGCCTGGCAGCGGCGACTGGCTGGCCAACTGGTGGGCCCAGATGCGCACCGGCCGCTTCGTGATTGGGCCGCTGTGGTTTGCCTGGGCCTTGCTGCTGTTTGCGGGCGGTTACTTGGTGTGGCTTGGCCTTGCGCCGAGGGCAGCCGGTGATGGCGAGCGACCGGTGCCACGGTCCATGGCGTGGCTGTGGGCCGCGCTGGCCGTGGGGGCGGCGGCGATTGCCGTTCGGCAAGTGGTGCCGGTGGGCAAGAACGTGTGGGGCCTGCAGCTGGGCTATTTCGCTTCGTATGTGCTGCTGTTTGCCACCGGCTGCGTGGGGGCGCGCCACCGCTGGTTGGAGCGCATTGAGCGTGCCCAGGCGGTGCGCTGGGCCTGGGTGGCGCTGTGTACAGCGCCGCTGTTGGCGGCGGCGGTGGCAGTGTCGGGTGCCGTGTCGGGTAAGCCTGTCCCGGTCGATACCGGTTTCGGCCTGGCTGCGGTGGTCTACGCTTTTTGGGAGCCGTTTGTGGCCTGGGGCCTGATTGCGGGTCTGCTGGTGGCGTTTCGCAGCCGCTTGAATGCGCCCAGCGCGGCGTGGCAGGCGTGGGGCCATCAAGCCTATGGCGCGTTTGTGGTGCATGCACCGGTGGTGGTGGCTGTGTCGGTATCCCTGGCTGATTGGGCCGCGCCACCTTTGGTGAAGTTCGCCGTGCTGGCTTCAGTCGGCACCGCTGTGTCTTTTTTGGCCGCGGCGGCACTGCTGCGCCTGCCCGGCATTCGGCGCATTCTTTAACCCAAGCCGAAGTTTCTTTGCGGGTTAAGCGCCCACCTGCAAAACCCGGGCCACTTGCCACTGCAAGCCGCTTCCGGGCACTGCCCGTTGAAGCTGCATCGACATCAAGGCTTGTTCATCTGCTGTCAGTTGCCGCCACAAAAAGTCACCTGCGTTGCCCGCGTCCCCCGCCACAAACAGTTGCGAGCTGACGGTGCCCCAACTGGGGTGGCTAAGCTTGACATGGATGTGCGGTGTGCGGCCGGGGTAAGCCACCGGGCGGATGGTTTTGAAGGCCACGCGGCCGTCGGCGCTGCTGCGAGCCTGGCCGTAACCTGCAAAGCCGCGGTCCATGGTTTGGCTGTGGGTGTTGGCCGCGCCTTCCCCCACCACGCGGGGGTGGTGGTAGGTGGCGGTGACGTCGCATTGCCAAATTTCGACCAGCGCGCCGTCCACGCTTCGGCCTTGGGTGTCTTGCACCGTCAGGCCCAAGCCCAGGTGTTCGCCCCGCGCAGTGGCGGGGGCGCCGGGGCGCAGCACACGGGTGAGGTCAAAGTCCCAATCGGGCCAGCGTTGGCGCCAGCGCTCGGGTGGGTAAAAAGGCCCGTCGCCCATGCGCGGCACGGCCACGCCGCGTGCGGGGCTGGCCCAAGCGGGCAGGGCGAGCGTGGCGGCGGCGCTGGCCGCGGCGGCCAACAGGGTGCGGCGCGCCTGCAGTTGTGTGGCCGTGGGCTTGGCCGTGGGTTTGGCAGCACCTAGGTCGATGGCTGTCATGCCGCTTGGGCCTGTTGCTCAAGCTGGGCTTTCAGGCCCGGGTCTAGCCGCAACTGGCGGGCCAATTCATCGCGGTAAGCGGCTTCCATAAAGCTGGTGTCGTCAATCACCAGCAGGGTCGCCAGATACACCTCGGCGGCTTGCTCGGGGCTTTGCACGTCGCGGGCGATTTCGGCTGGGTCCAGCGGGCGGGATAGCTCGGTGTGCAGCCAATCGCGCAGCGGGGTTTCGGCGCCCAGGCGGGCCACTTCGGCCTCTAGCAGGCCGCGTTCGCGTTCGTCCAAATGTCCGTCGGCTTTACCCGCAGCGACCATGGCGCGCAGCAGGGTCAGGCTCTGCGCCTCGACCACTGGGGCGGGCAAAGCAGGCGGCGGTGTTTGGGCCAGCGCGGGGGCGGCTGGGCTTGGGGCGGCGGCCTGGTTGCTTTGCCAATTGCGGTACACGGTGTAGGCAAGTGCGCCAATG
Organism: Comamonadaceae bacterium; assembly: GCA_013297985.1. Taxonomy (GTDB): domain Bacteria; phylum Pseudomonadota; class Gammaproteobacteria; order Burkholderiales; family Burkholderiaceae_C; genus JAAFIY01. Next base: position 11,764 of record JAAFIY010000064.1, read on the forward strand.
GCCGCGGCACCACCCACTTTCAGCGCTGTGCCACTGTGCTTTTTGGCGAAGTCGCGGCTGCGCTTGTTACCCAGCAGCAATCCCAAAGCGCCGCCCACTGCGGCGCCCGTGGCGTATTTGGGAGTGTCGGGCGAATGTGCCACTTGGGTGGCCACGCCTTTGGCCTGTTGGCCGGTGGTGGCCAGGGCTTGCAGGCCCTGTTTCAAAATCGATTCAAGCAGGCTTTGTGCGCTCATGGGGCAAGGGTTAGGAAGATATGAACCGCTTGCATGGTGCGCTGGGGCGCGGTTTGCTGCACAACTGCCCGGTGAAACCCTGCCACAACAAGCGCCTAAGGGGCGCGGGGCCGACGCACGGCCGCTACCCGCGCTGCTAGCAGGTGGGCCGCAAGCGCCAACGGTCGTGTTCAGCTAGGCGATCGCCTACGGCGCTCAGTGCCGCCAGGGCTTGCCCATCGCCCAGCAAATGGGCCCGCCACCACAAGGCGGTGACGTGGGTGATCAGCGCATGGTGGCGCGCTTGCAGGGTTTGCGCGGCGGGGCTGCGGGTGCGCAGCAACATCGGCGGCGTCTGGGCGACGCCCGCAAAGCTCATGTGATCGGCGTCTTGCAGCCACAGCAGGGCATTGTTCAGGCCTTTTTGGCCTGCAGCGCCCTGTTCTGCTGTGCAAAGCGCTTCAAAAACCATAGCGCGGTGCTCTGAGGTCATGCCCCGGCCCAGCGGATCGCCGTCTGCACTGCCGGTGGCCAACAGCACGGGCGTGCGAACAGAACCCAGCGCACTGCGGGCGGTGGCCAGGTTGACGCTGGAGGAGCCGGGCATTTGCGCCGGCAGCATGGGCGACAAGGCCAGACCTGCAGCCAAGCGCGGCGCCAATGCAGATTGGGCCCGGAGTAAGTCAGGCCACGGCATGGGCGCAGCTTGGCCCAGCACCGATAACGTGGTCTGCGCGCCAAAAGAGTGCCCCGCCATGCCAATGCGCTGGGTGCGCAGGCGTGGCCAGGGTGGGGTGCTGGATGTGGCCTCAGCGCAGCGCGGTGCGGCGCTAGCGTGAGTGGCGCCTGCGGCGTCGATAAAGGCCAGCACACCTTGAACGTCTTGCACCCGCGCCAGCGCCTCGGCTGCGGTGGCTGTGCGGGCGAGCGCCGCGGGGCCAAAGCCGCCAGCGGCCATCACGGCAGCGGTGTTGCTGCCCGGGTGTTCCAGCCGCAGCACTGCCACGCCTGCGGCCACCCAGGCTTGCACCCAGACTTCGCCGCCGTTGCGCGAGCCGCCCAAGCCGTGCGAATACACCACCATGGGCCACCCGTCAGCTGGGACGGCGCCACTAGGCCAGTCCAGACGCAGCGGCAGGGTGCGTTGGCGTTGGCTGTCTAGCCATTGGGCCTCACAAGCGCTGCTGGTTGCGGCCTGCGCCGTGCCGACAACCGCCCAGCCACCCAAGGCCAAGCCCACTGCGAACGCGCCGCGCCGCCGCATGTGGAGCTAGCGCACCGTGATGGTGATGCGCTCGCTGAGCACCGCCGGGTGGTGCGGAATGTGGTTGTGATCGGCCAACAGCAGCTGTAGCGTATGGGTGCCGGGTTTAAGCGCCAAGGTCACCTCGGTCTGGCCGCCGCCAAAGTGGCGGTGGTTGTCGTCAAACGGGACAGGCGCATTCAAATCAATGGCTGCCACATCGATCAGCAAATGGTGATGGCCGGTGTTTTCTTTTTCCATACCTGCCGGGGCCACGCCGATCCCGCTGAGACCAAATTGCACCCGCACCGGGTTGGCCACCGTGTCGCCGTTTTTCAGGTTGATGATGTAGACAGAGGCATTGGCGGGGGCAGGCACCTTTTTGTAGCCGCTGTCCAGCATGGCTTTACTGGCTACGGTCGTGGCCGGGGGCGTGGCGGGTGCTGCAGCGTGCTGGTGCATGCCGTGGTGGCCGCAGGCGGCCAGGCCGAGCGTCGCGACGGCGGTAAGAACAAGGCGAAGCATGGGCATGGCTTGAGTCTCCTTTGAAGTAACCAGACCGACCAGCCTGGCAAATCACCCCTACTTTGCAAGGGTTTTGCGGCAACTGGGCGAAAAAAAGCCACGCCGAGGCGTGGCTGCAAGCGCAGGGCGATTAAGCCCCTGCGCTTGATGCGCGCAACTTGGGCCGCAATCAGGCAGGCAAGCCCATCACCGAGCGCGCAATGCGCCGCGCTGACGCCAAGGCGCGGTCCACATCAGCCGGGTCATGCCACACATGGGTGGACAGCCGAATCGGGTAGCGCAGACCGCCCGGCGTGGGCACTGTGGTGTTGCGAATGATGATGTTGTCTTCGCTTTGCATGCGCGTCACAACTTGGCCGCTCAGCGTGCTGCTGGCAATGGCCGCCGCCGCCGTGGTGCCGTTGTTGCTGGCGGGCAGGCCAAAGAAGGGGTCAAACGAGGTGAGGGCAGAGATCAACTCTGGATCATCTTTGGGCGCATACAAGGCATCCACACCCCAGTCGGTGGCGATGCGTTCTTTGGCATAGCGACCCAGGGTGAGCACATAGGTCTCGACGTTTTTGCGACCGAGTTCATCCCACATGCGGCAGGCTTCAGCCACTGCTTGGATCAGCGGCACATGCTTGCTGCCGCAGCTTTGGATAACGCCACCAATGTCATAAGCCGCGGTGGCCGAAGTGGAGCCATTGCGGCTGGCCCAGGGCACCGTGCCCACCAAAATTTTCTGAGCGCCCGCGTCGCGTCCGTCGGTCACTGTGGCTGTGGCAGCGGTACCGGCCAAGCCAGAGGTGGTCACCGGGAAGTACGCAGGCAACGGCAGCGGGTTGAACTGCGGGCGCACCTTGTTGCGAATGATCAAGATGCCGGTAGAGCCAGGCGCACACTGCCATTTGTGGGCAGCGGCGGCCATGAAATCAACACCCAAGGCGGCGTAGTCGTAGGCCATCATGCCGGGCAGGTGGGCACCGTCACAGATGGTGATGATGGGCGCATTGCCTGCGCTTTTTTGGATGGCCACGTCCACGATGCGCCGAATGGGCAGCATGGTGCCGGTCAAGAAATCGGGCGTAGACCACATCAAGGCCCGCACGCGCTGGCCTGCCGCTCGGGCGGCGTCGATTTCTGCGGCAAACAGCGCAGCAACTCCGGCTGCGGTTTGCTGGTTGCCCACGGGCAGCGTCACGCGGCGCACGATGAGCCCGTAACGGTCACGGGCAACGGCCAGCGGCACGTCGCCGCCAGGGTGCTCCCGGTTGGTGGTGATGACCACGTCGCCTGCCTGCCAGACGATGCCGCCAATGGCGTGGCTCATGCCGTCAGACGTGTTGTACGAAATGATGAGCTCGTCAGGGTCTACACCGAAGCCATTGCCCGGTGCGGGTGTGGCATTGGGTTGCGCCCCGCGCGCGATGGCTGTGCGTTGGGTAAGGAAAGCGCTGTAGCCGTTGCGCGACTCCACCGCGTAATCGGTGTTGTCGGCATTGAACTTGTCGACCACCATGCGAGGCATCGAGCCCGCCGTGCCGATGTTCATGAACAGGCGCTGAGGATTGAGGATGAAGCGCTTTTGCACGTCGTCCCAGAAGGTGGCGTTCATCAGCAGCGCTGCGCGCAGCTGGTCCACGGTCGATGCAGTCTGGGCGATGGCCTCGCCCGAACCGCCGCCGCAGCCAGCTAAACCGCCGACTGCTGCGGCACCCCCGATAAACGTGACGGCCCGCAGAAAGTCGCGCCGCTTGGCTGACCACTGCGCTACATCGCCCAGGCTGTTGTCGGTGCCCGCAGGCACCCGGATAACGGACATGTCTGAATGACCCATGATGAAAGCTCCAAAATACTTCAAGCAATCAAGAAGCGGCGCGCTCAGGCGCGGCGCACAAAGATCCAACCGAATGAAAAAAGGGACCCGTGCAGAAGGCCCCTTTCAACCGGTTGCGTTACTTGGCAGCAGTGACTTGAATCTCGATCAAGACGTCGCGCGGCAGTCGCGCGGCTTCAATCGTGGCGCGCGCTGGGGGCGCGGTCTTGAAGTACTCCGCATAGATGCGGTTCATGGTGGCGAAGTCGTTGAGGTTCTTCAGGTACACGTTGGAGATGACCACGTTCTCGTAGCTCATGCCTTGCGACTTGAGCTTGGCGCCGATGTAGTCGAGCACCAGGCGGGTTTGCTCTTCAATCGTGGTGCCCTGGATCGCCGTACCCGCCTTGTTCAGCGGAATGACGCCGGCCAAGAAGTACATGTTGCCGGTTTGCACCATTTGTGAATACGGCCCGATGGCCGGATACACGTCGGCGGTGGTGTGGATGATTTTGCTGGGGCCGGTGGCACAGCCGGTGAGCACGGCGGTGGCAAGCACTGCGGCCATTGCGGCCAGTTTGGAACGTCGCATAGCACTCCTGCGGGGATAGGTTGGTTTTGCAGATCGATCTCTGGCAACCCGCCGCAAGCCGTGTATTCGTGTGCACCCTGGGGTGGTCTTCAGGTGCTGAAGTCGCCCCACCCACAAAAAAGCCCAGCTGAATCTGCGAGTTGACAAATCCATGCTAAGCCGATCCCCCACTGGAAATAGGGGACTGTTTTGTTACCCTTTAGTTACATAGGGCGTATTCGCGGCAGGGTTATCCGGCCGCCACCGCAATACCTTTGAACTCGCCGCTGGCAATGCGTTGGCTCCACTCTGCCGGGCCGGTGATGTGGGCACTGGTGCCACCGCTGTCAACCGCCACGGTCACGGGCATGTCTTGCACGTCAAATTCATAAATGGCTTCCATGCCCAGATCGGCAAAGCCCACCACTTGCGAATGCTTGATGGCCTTGGCCACCAAGTAGGCCGCGCCGCCCACCGCCATCAGATAGGCGCTTTTGTGCTTTTGGATGGCTTCAATCGCGGTGGGGCCGCGCTCGGCCTTGCCGATCATGGCGATCAGGCCTGTTTGGGCCAGCATCATCTCGGTGAACTTGTCCATGCGGGTGGCGGTGGTGGGGCCGGCGGGGCCCACGACTTCGTCGCGCACCGGGTCGACCGGGCCCACGTAATAGATCACGCGGTTGGTGAAGTCCACCGGCAGTTTTTCGCCCTTGGCCAGCATGTCTTGGATGCGCTTGTGAGCCGCGTCGCGGCCGGTGAGCATCTTGCCGTGCAGCAGCAAGGTTTCGCCGGGCTTCCAGCTGGCCACTTCTTCGCGCGTCAAGGTGTTGAGATTGACGCGGCGGCTCTTTTGCGCGTCGGGTGTCCAGTTGACTTTGGGCCACAAATCCAGGCTGGGCGCTTCTAAATAGGTGGGCCCGCTGCCGTCCAGCACAAAGTGCGCATGCCGGGTGGCGGCGCAGTTGGGGATCATGGCAATGGGTTTGCTGGCCGCGTGGGTGGGATACAGCTTGATCTTCACGTCCAGCACCGTGGTCAGGCCGCCCAGGCCCTGCGCGCCAATGCCCAGCGCGTTGACTTTTTCGTACAGCTCAATGCGCAATTCTTCGAGCTTGCTGCTGGGGCCGCGCGCCAGCAGTTCGTACATGTCAATGTCGTCCATCAGCGCCTGCTTGGCCAACAGCGTGGCCTTCTCGGCCGTGCCACCAATGCCGATGCCCAGCATGCCCGGGGGGCACCAGCCTGCGCCCATGGTGGGCACGGTTTTGAGCACCCAATCGACCACGCTGTCGCTGGGGTTCAGCATGACCATCTTGCTTTTGTTTTCACTGCCGCCGCCCTTGGCTGCCACAGTGACGTCAATCGTGTTGCCGGGTACCAGTTCCACAAACACCACGGCGGGGGTGTTGTCCTTGGTGTTTTTGCGTTCGAACTGCGGATCGGCCACCACACTGGCGCGCAGGCGGTTGTCGGGGTGGTTGTAGCCACGGCGCACGCCTTCGTTCACCGCGTCTTCAAAGCTGCCGCTAAAGCCTTCCAAGCGCACATCCATGCCCACTTGGCAGAACACGTTGACGATGCCGGTGTCTTGGCAAATCGGCCGGTGGCCGGTGGCGCTCATGTAGCTGTTGGTGAGGATCTGCGCAATGGCGTCTTTGGCCGCAGCCGACTGCTCGCGTTCATAGGCGCGGGCCAGGTGGCTGATGTAGTCAGCCGGGTGGTAGTAGCTGATGTACTGCAGCGCGGCGGCGACGGATTCAATCAGGTCTGCGGCTTTGATGGCGGTAGGCATGGCGACGGGTCCGAACAGTTGGAAGTGGCACGGGCAACACAAGCGAAGCCCAACATTATCGGACGCCCGCTGGCGTGCTCTTGACCTGCCATCAGCCATGGCCACCGGGCAACCCGGTGGAACCAAAGCCCCATGTGCGGCATCATTCACCCATGGCCCGCTGGATTTTGATCACCCTGATGCTGCTGCTGCCCCTGCGCGACTGGGCTGGTGCGTTCATGCCGATCCACGCCATGCCCCAAGGTGGCGCGCCGCATGCAGCGCACGCCCAGGCGCAGCACCGGGCCCAGGCCGCCGCGCAGCATGCCGCGCCATGTCCTATGCATGCGGCCATGGGCCAAAGCAGCCATAGCAGCCATAGCGTGCAAGCAGCCGATGGCGATGAAGCAGCCACCACCGCAGGCGGCTGCGAGCATTGCCAGCTGTGCCAAGCCAATGCCAGCTTGCCCCACGGCGCCCATTGGGGGCTGCTGCCCTTGGCCCTGGCCCACGGTGCAGCGCGCCCCAGCGTGCTGCACGGGCTGGCACTGTCGCCTGACCATCCACCTCCCATTGCCCCAGCGCTGATCTGACGCGCCTTGTTTGCTACTGTTTTTGTAGCAAACGATTCTTTTGATCAGAAGGCCAAGGTGCCGCCCATGCGGCGCGACCTTGTCCGGGAGGGGATTTATGAAGCATTGGATTGCACAACGATGGCGTGGGTGCGCTAGCCCCATCGTCAGCGCCTTGGTACTTGCAGCGACTGGCAGCGCCCAAGCGTTGCCCATGGGCTTTAAAGACAGCGTGATGGTGATGGGCGAAGCCAGCGAAGAGGGCAGCGAGCTGTGGGCCAATTACGCCTTCACTGCCCGCGACGCCATTGGCCTGGGCACTTTGCGCACCCAAGCCCACGGCGGCCACCTGCAGCGCGAGCTATTTGAGGTGAACTACACCCGGCGGCTACACCGCATCAACGCGCCAGGCTCACAGACCAATTTTTGGTTTGTGGGCGGTGTGGGTGAATTGCGCGACAGCACCCGCCCCGGGCGGCATACGGTGTGGTCACCCGGCCTGATGTTCGACTACGAAACCACCCGGGTGTACGCCGCAGCTACTGCACGCGCCTACCGCGCCGAAACCGGTAGCGGGCGCAATATCAAGCAAGACGTGGCCAGCCTGCGCGCCGGGTTTTCGTTTTATGAAGTGAACTACGACCAAACCCAGCCATGGCTGATTCTGGAAGCCAAGCGGGTGCGCGGCATCACCAACGGCGTGGAATGGACACCCATGCTGCGGCTGATTCACAAGCGCTTGTTCACCGAGGTTGGCATCACCAACCCCGACCGCGATTCACGCAGCCTGCGCGTGAGCTTTATGTGGACGTACTAAACGTTTGCGCAACCCATTTCAAACTTTGTATTCGGAGATCGATCATGAAACGAATTGCTATTAACTTTGTAGCTGCTTGCGCCCTGTTCATGGGCGCAAGCAACGCTTTTGCCGTGGAATCGGTACGCATCACCGTTAACGGCATGGTGTGCGCCTTTTGCGCCCAAGGCATTGAAAAACGCCTAGGCCGCATGCCGTCTAGCGACGGCGTGTTTGTCGATCTAAAAAGCCGCGTGGTGGCCATGCAGATCAAGCCCGGCCAGAAGGTGGACGACAAGGTGCTGACTGCTGAGATCGTGGACGCGGGCTATGACGTGGTGAAGATTGAGCGCGTGGCCAAGACTGTGGCCGACATCAAGCGCGAAACCTCGGCCAAGAAGTGATGGCGGCGCAATCACTCAGCGGTTCTGCCACGCCGACGGCTGACGGCAAAGCAGAACTGCGGCAGTCCGCGTGGTCTGCCTGGGCGGCATTGGCGGCCAGCAGTTCCACGCTTGTTTGCTGCGCTTTGCCCGCGCTGTTGGTGGCGCTGGGGGCGGGCGCTGCGTTGTCGTCGCTGGTCAGCGCGGTGCCGCAATTGGTGTGGCTGTCCGAGCACAAAGCGTGGGTGTTTGGCATTAGCGGCGCGCTGCTGGCTGCCAGCGGCACTTTGCAATGGCGCAATCGCCATGCCCCGTGTCCCATCGACCCCGTCTTGGCCCAAGCCTGCATGCGCACCCGGCGCTGGTCGGCGTGGGTGCTGGGCGCCAGCGCGGTGATGTGGGCCGTGGGCTTTGCGGTGGCGGTGGCGATGCCCTGGTGGTGGGCGCGCGGCGGCTGATGCGCCTGCGGCGCGCGTGTGGTGCTTAGCCAGGCACCTTGACGGTGGTGGTGGCGCCGTTGGTTTTGACCGACTCCACCCCGTTGTCACGCGCGGCCACGGTTTTGTACATCTGGCTCGTCCCAATGATCTGGTGGTTACCCGCCTTTAGGTTGAAGTAGCTGCGCCCGTCGGTGGCTTCGCGCCGGTCATAGCGCTTGTCATCAGGGCTGTTTTTTTGTACCGAGGCAATGCCGTTTTGCGCCGCAGCCTTGCTTTCGTATTGCTCACTTTTCAGGATGACTTCGCCGTTGCCAGCCTTGAGCACAAACGAGTACTGCCCGCGATCATTCGTGGTGAGTTCAAACCAGCCTGCCATGGTGCGTTTCTCCTGTGGTGGGGTTTCGTGGCAGAGCCAGTATGGCCGCTGCCCGTGACGACTGTTTGGAAGACCGTGCGGCGGTGTGTGGTTTAGGGCCTGCGTGCCGGGTGAGTGCCCAACACCTCAATCAGACGGAGCAGGTAGCCGTTGGGGTCCTGCACCAATCTCTCTTTGGCGGGTCGCCAATTCGCCCAAGCGGAGTTAGCACAACAGATCGCTACTATTTTGATAGCTGCGTAGGCATATAAATAGGGCGCAGTAGCCGGTTTGCTTGTGAAGGCGTTCTAGGCGTTTGCCAATCCAGCCAGCACCGCCACCGCGTTGTGGCCTAGCTCGGCCGCCGCATAGCCGCCTTCCAAAACAGTGGCTGTAGGCAAGCCCAGCGCGGCCACCCGCTGGCCCAGCCGGGCGTAGTCGGCGCGCTTTAGGCCAAAGTGCGAAATGGGGTCGCCCTCAAAAGTGTCCAGGCCCAGCGACAGCACCAGCGCATCGGCCGTGTGCGCCACCACCCGTTGGCAGGCCACGTCTAGCGCCGCCAGCCAAGTCGCGCCATCGGTGCCTTGGGGCAGCGGCACGTTTAAGTTAAAGCCTAGGCCGGGGCCCGCGCCGGTTTCATCGGCGTGGCCCAGAAAAAACGGGTAATCGGTGCGTGGGTCGGCGTGCAGATTGACCACCAGCACGTCGGCGCGTTCATAAAAAATGCTTTGGGTGCCGTTGCCGTGGTGGTAGTCCACATCCAATACCGCCACGCGCTGTGCGCCGCCGTGGCGCAAGGCTTGGGCGGCTACTGCGGCGTTGTTCAAGAAGCAATAGCCGCCCATGAAGTCGGCCCCTGCGTGGTGACCGGGCGGGCGGGTGGCGCAAAACACCTGGCGCTCTGTGCCGCTCAACAAGTCAGCCGCTGCGCTGGCCGCGCAGTCGGCACTGGCCTTGGTCACGCCCCAAGTACCCGCGCTCATGGGGGTGCCGTTGTCAAATGAAAACAAGCCCAGTTGCGCGATGAAATTGGTGGGCACGACATCGCTGCGCAGCCCGCGCGTGGCCCAGACAGACGGGAAGGGCGTAGCCTGGGCATTGGCCGCATCCACGGCCAGCCACTGCGCCCAGGCGCTTTGCAAAAAATGCAGATAGCGCGGCGTATGCACTTGGGCCAGCACGGCCGCGCTGTCGGTGTGCGGCGCGTGTAGCGGGTGGCCCGCTTGGCGCAATGCGGCCAGCACATGGTCAAGCCGCTCGGGTTTTTCAAACGCGCTCACACGCTCACCGCGAAAAAACTCATACGGCGGCGCATGGGCCGCGTGCTCGGCCACAAAGTAGGTTTTCATGCAGCAGAGGTTAGCGCCCGCCACAGCAGCCCAGCGCCGCTTGCGATCAGCAAACCGTAGATGAGCCGCAGCACCGTGGCCACCGCCACCCGGCTGTGCAGCCACATGCCAAAAGCCACTGCCATCAACATGAACACCATGCACCACGCGGCCAGGGCCAGGATGCCGCTATCGGCATAAAACCCGCCAATGGCAAACAGCGTGACCCGCGACAGGGTCGAAATCATGATGAGCGCCGCCACCGTGGCCCGCATCTGCGCCAATTGCGGGCAGCGGCGTGACAGGTAAATCACATAGATCGGCCCACCGGTACCAAACATCGCGCTGAACACGCCGCCTGCAAAACCCACCGGCCATGCGGCCCAGGCGGGCCAATCGCCGCGCAGTTCGGGCTTGCGAATGTTGTACAGCGCATAGAGCAGCACAAACAGCCCCAGGCCGCCCATCAACCACTGGGCGGGGGCTTGCGCCAGGGTGTAGGCGCCCAATGCCATACCCACCAGTTGCGCGGGCACGATGCGGCGCACTTCGGTCCAATTTGCCTGGCGGTGCGCCCGTCGGTTAACGGTAAAGGCCGCCACCACATCCACCAGCGCCGCCATGGGCACGATTTGCTTCAAGGGCATCAACTGCGCCAGCACCGGCAGCATGATGATGCTGGCGCCAAAGCCCGTCATGCCAAACACGGTGTAGGCCACCGCCACGATCAGCGGGGCCAGCAGCCACACGGTG
>JAAFIY010000065.1 GCA_013297985.1 Comamonadaceae bacterium
GCCTAGAAAGCTCAGGCCGCTGGCCAGAATCATCGACACCGCCACCAAGCTGGTGGCATACACAAACACCGGCCCGAGCGCATTGCCCAGCACATGCACCCGCACGATGGTGAAGGCCCCTGCCCCACTGGCGCGGGCTGCTTCGACGTAGTCACGGGTGCGAATTTGCGTGGTAACGGCTTCGGCCACCCGGGCAATGGGCGGGATGAACACCACGGTCAGCGACACCAACGCGTTGGTGATGCCCGCGCCCAATGCGCCTGACAGCGCAATGGCCAACAGCACCGACGGAAAGGCATAGAACACGTCAATGGTGCGCATGATCACCGTGTTGACAAAGCCGCCCGCATAGCCTGCCAGCAAGCCAATGCTGGTGCCAATCACAAAGGCCAGCACTACTGGCGTGATACCCATGAAAAGGCTCAAGCGGGTGCCCACAATCAGGCGCGACCACATATCGCGGCCCAGCTCATCGGTGCCCAGCCAGTTGCCTTCAGAGCCGATGGGGCGCAGGCGCTTGAACATACTGCCTTGCGACGGATCTTGCGGCGCCACCCAAGGGCCTAGCAGCGCCACCGCAATCAGCAACAGCACGATGGCCGCCGCCACCAGCGCCACCTTGTCGCGTTTGAAGCGCATCCACACCCCAGCCCAATAGCCGGGGCTGCGCTCAAGCGGGACCGCAGGAACCTTGTCGGAAATACTCAGGGCATTGACGGTCATGAATGGCTCTCTTCAGGAACGCGCAATGCGCGGGTCCAACAGGGTTTGAACCATGTCCACGATCAGGTTCAGCACCACGAAGAACATGGCCAACACCAAGATCGTGCCCTGCAGCAAAGGCAAGTCACGCTGAAAGATGGCCGAGTTCAGCAAGAAGCCCGTACCCGGCCAGCTGAACACGGTTTCAATGAGGATGGAGCCGCCCAACAAATAGCCCAGCTGCAGGCCCATTACCGCCAACGCAGTAGGCGCGCAGTTCTTCACCACGTGCAAGAACACGCCCATGTCGCCCAGCCCTTTGGCGCGCAGGCCCACCACAAATTCTTGGGCCAGGGTTTCTGCCACCAGCGCGCGTACCGTGCGGGCAATGATGCCCATGGGGATCACGCTCATGGTGATGGCAGGCAAGATCAGGTGGCGGATGTGTTCCCAGTCATAGGCCCAGTCGCCGGAGCCGCCTGGGCCCGCGCCAGTGGCAGGCAGCCATCCCAAAATCGACGAGAAGATGATGACCATCACCATGCCCAGCCAGTAGTGGGGCACTGAGACGCCCACCACGCTGAGCGCAGACGCGAGCTTGTCGATGGCTGAGCCGCGAAAGTAGCCCGCGACAAAGCCAAACAAGCAGCCCAGCACAAAGCCGATCAGGGTGGCCACCGAGGCCAGCAACAAGGTGTTGCTCACCGCTTTGAGCACCTCGGCCGTCACCGGCCGATTGGTGGCTATAGAAGTGCCCAGGTCGCCCTGCACTGCGCGCCAGAGCCAGCCCGCAAACTGCTCGGGCAAAGAGCGATCAAACCCGTACAGCTTGGTGAGCTGCTCTTGCAGCTCTTGGGTGGCATCCGGCGGAAGAATGGCCACCAGCGGATCGCCTGGTGCCAAGTGCACCAGAGCAAAACACACCAGAGCCACACCCAGCATGATGGGCAGCGCATAGGCCACCCGACGAACGATGTAGGCAAACAAAACGGGCGCCCTTCAGGCTGGGGGGTTCGTCAGCTTCAGTTCATGCGCATCGGGGCAATGTCGATGAACCAGTGACGCGGCTGCACCACGTTGGTCACGCGGGCCGACATGGCACGCGGGCCGACGTCATGGGCCACCCACAAGAAGGGCGCTTCTTCCACGATGCGAGCATGCAGACGGGCCAGGGCTTCGTCGCGTGCTTTCGCGTCAAACGAGGTGCGGGCGCGGTGGATCAACGCGTCAAATTCGGCGCTTTCCACGTGGCCCCAGTTGTTAGACACCGGCGGCTGCGCGGTGCTGTTGACAAAGCGCACCATGGCAAAGAAAGGGTCCATCGCCGAGAAGCTGACGTTGGTGGCATTGGAGCCGCGGGCCGATGCATCCTTGGCACCCCGGCGCCAGTTGGTGAACAAGGTGTTCCACTCGATCACGTCTAGTTCGACATCGAAGTAGCACTTCTTCAACGCTTGCTGCATCCATTCGTTCATGGGCAGCGGCTGCATCTGGCCCGAGCCTGAGGCTGATACCTGAATCTTCACTTTCAGCGGCTTGGCCGCTGAATGGCCCGCTTCGGTCATCAAACGCTGCGCGGTGCGCAGGTCATACTTGATGTCGAACTTGGGGTTGCCCCACCAGGGGTGGCCAGGGCCCACGGTGCCTTTGGGTTCTGCCATCAGGCCACCCAAGAGTTTTTTGAGTTCGCTGCGGTCAATGCACAGGTTGGCGGCGTGGCGCACGCGGATGTCCGTCCAGGGCGAGCCTTGCACCATGCTGAATTGCCACGGCCACACGTGCGGTTGCTCGTTGGTGTAGAGCTTGAAGCCGCGGCTGGTGATCTGCGGCACTGAATCGGGTGCGGGGTTTTCAATCCAGTCGACCTGACCGCCCAGCAGGGCTGCGGTGCGGGCATTGGCTTCGGGCATGGGGATCAGCACCACGCGGTCAATTTGCGGGACGCGGGCCGGGTCCCAATAGGTCTTGTTGGCCACCATCTCAAAACGCTCGCGCGGCACCAGGCGCACACCGCGGAAGGGGCCAGTGCCCGACGGATCAGCGGCAAACGCCGTCCAGGCGGCGCGTGAGCGCTCAGCCGGGGTGGCGCCGGTGGCCGCATTGAACTTGGCCTGCCAATGCGTGGGCGAAGCCATGAACAAGTTGGTGAGGTTAAAGGGCACGAACGAATCGGGTTCGCTGGTGGTGAGCTCCACTGTCAGGTCGTCGATCTTGCGGGCGCTGCGCAGCGTGGGCATGCGCGAGGCAGTCACGCCCACTTGGCTGGCATCAAAGTGCACAGCGGTGGTGTCCAGCACTTTTTGTACGTTCCAGACCACGGCGTCAGCATTAAAGGGCGAACCGTCATGAAAGCGCACGCCGCTGCGCAGCTTGAACACCCACTTGCGGCGGTCGGCCGCGTCCACCTGCCAGCTGGTGGCCAAGCCCGGCATCAACACGCTGGCCGCGTTGGACTTGGACAAGTCCCAGTTGATGAGCGCGTCATACATCGTGATACCGGTGAAGCGGTTGCCCTCAAAGCCCTGGTCGGGCTGGCCCAGCGTGCGCGGGATGTCGGCCGCGGTCATGGCGATGCGCAACACTTTTTCCTGTGCGGCAGCCGTCTGCGAGAAGCCCCAAGCGGCGGCACACAGCAGTGCGCCCAGGCCCAACTGGGCCATGCGGCGGGACATGCGGGCCGTGCCAGAGGCAACAGCGCTGCGCGATGCAGCTAGAAAACGTGGGTTCATGTGGACTCCAGAAAACGGCTAGCAGTTAAGTCTTGCAACGCGCCCGGGGCAAACGGCCCCAGCAAGCTGGCGCAGCATGCCGCACCAAGCCCGTGCATATCAACACAGGAGCACATAGCATGCCGTGCTCTGCATTCACCCGCAGTTTGTCATGCCATTGACACGAGATCCGCGTCTCACGCAAGGCTACAGCCGTTGGCAGGCAGCAAGCTGCGGGGCGAAACCACGGGTTAACGCTAGGCCCGAGGCCGCGGCGAGCTAGGACATCCAGCACCACTTCGGGGCGGCGCCGAGTGTGCCAGGCACAGTTGGTGCGGATACCCCTAGGCTTCAGTCGGGCAGAAAAAGGCTTTGCAGATCGCTCAACCAATCCAAGCCTTGGGCGGTGGGCGCCACCCGCTGGCCGTCGTCGCTCAGCCAGCCGCGTGCCACCCCTTGGGCCACGGCCACCTCGATGCTCGACAGCGGTAAGGCGGTGCGCTCGCGGTAGTCAGCGCGGCTAAAGCCCTCTTGCAAGCGCAAGGCGTTGAGCATGAATTCAAACGGCAGATCAGCCCGCGCGACATCGCTGTCTTGCGCCAAGGCACGGCCCGCCATGGCCCCGCGCTGGTACAGCGCCGGATCGCGCAAACGCACTTGGCGCACCACCCGATGGGCAAACGTCAGCTTGCTGTGGGCACCCGCGCCGATACCTAGATAGTCGCCAAACTGCCAGTAGTTGCGGTTGTGCACGCAGCTGTGGCCCGTGCGGGCAAAGGCCGACACTTCGTAACGCTGCAAGCCTGCTGCGCCGGTGGCCGCAATCAGGTGGTCGAGCATGTCAAACGCAGTGTCGTCGTCCGGCAGGCCAGGCGGCGGCCGGGTCGCGAACACGGTGTTGGGCTCTAGCGTCAGGTGATAGATCGACAGGTGCGGTGGCTCAAACGCCAGGGCTTGTGCCACATCGGCCTGCAACTGCGCCAAGCTTTGGCCGGGCAGTGCGTACATCAAATCGATGTTGAAGGTGCCAAAGCTGCGGGCGGCCTCGGTCACGGCAGCGCGGGCCTGCGCGCTGTCGTGCACGCGGCCCAGCGCGGCCAGATGGCCATCATGAAAGCTCTGCACGCCAATCGACAAACGGTTCACACCCGCTTGGGCGAAGGCAGCGAAGCGGTCTACCTCGAAGGTGCCTGGGTTGGCCTCTAAGGTGATTTCGCAATCAGGCAGCAAACGCAGCCGCGCCCTCAATCCGCTGAGCAAATCCGCCACCACATCGGGCGCAAACAGGCTGGGGGTGCCGCCGCCAATGAACACGCTGACGACTGAGCGGCCCCACACCAGCGGCAGCGCGGCGTCAAGGTCAGCCATCAGCGCGGCCAAATAGTCGCGCTGGGCTTGCTGCGCATCACTGCCGCGCCATTCGTGCGAATTGAAATCGCAATAGGGGCATTTTTTGATGCACCAAGGCAAGTGCACATACAGCGACAGGGGCGGTGAACTGCTGAACTGCAGGGTGCCTGCGCGCTGGTAGTGCGGCGCATCGCGCAGCGCCAAGCCCGCGCTGATCTGCGAGCTGCCCGGCTGGGCGACCACCGCAGTGGCCACAGGCTTCATGCCAGCCAGCGGTCGCGCAGCAACGCCAGCATGTGCGCAGCGGCCTGGCCGCGATGGCTGCGGGCGTTTTTCTGCTCCGGGCTGAGTTGCGCGAAAGTCAGGCTTAGCTCGGGCAGCCACATGACTGAATCGAAGCCAAAGCCGCCGTCACCTACGGGCTCATGGGCGATGAGCCCGCTGACGCGGCCGCTGGCGATCAAGGGTTCGGGGTCAGTGGGGCTGCGCACGGCCACCAGCGTGCTGACAAGCGCCGCGCGGCGGTCACTGTGGGCGCGCAGGGTATCCAGCACCGCTTGCACGTTGCCCGTATCGCCCGCTGGGTAGCCCTTGCGCTGGCCAAAATCGACGGTGTCCACCCCGGGCAGGCCACCGAGCGCTTGCAAACACAGCCCGGCGTCATCGGCCAGCGCGGGCAGGCCCGTGTGCGCGGCGGCGTTGCGGGCCTTGGCCAGCGCGTTTTCGACAAAGGTGCCAAAGGGCTCTGCGGCTTCGGGTACAGCCAGCTCGGCCTGCGCCACCAGCGTCACGCCCAGTGGCGCAAACAAGGCGTGCAGTTCGACCAGCTTGCCGCGGTTGTGGGACGCCAGCACCAGCTTCATGACTTGAGGTTTCAGATCAAACAGGCCGTTTACGCACTATTTACGGGCGCAAGCAGCTATTAAAAATATAGCAAATGGCTTTAAATGGCCAGCGCCTGTCGCTGCGCTTGCACCAGTTGGGCAATACCCGCAGCGGCCAGGTCCAGCAGGGTGTTCATTTGGGTACGAGAAAACGCGGCGCCCTCCGCCGTGCCCTGCACTTCTACAAAGTGGCCGCTGGCCGTCATGACGACGTTCATGTCGGTGTCGCAGCTGGAGTCTTCGATGTAGTTCAAATCCAGCAGGGCCAGATCGTTGAGCAAGCCGACCGACACCGCAGCCACCGGTTCGCGCAGCGGATTGGCGCCTGCGGGCAAGTGGCCTTGCGCCAACAGCCACTGCACCGCGTCGTGCGCAGCCACCCAAGCGCCGGTGATGCTGGCGGTGCGGGTGCCGCCGTCGGCCTGCAGCACATCACAGTCAAGCGTGATGGTGCGCTCGCCCAAGGCGCTCAAATCAAACACCGCCCGCAGGCTGCGGCCAATGAGCCGCTGGATTTCTTGGGTGCGGCCGCTTTGCTTGCCGCGGGCGGCTTCACGGTCACCCCGGGTGTGGGTGGCACGCGGCAGCATGCCGTATTCGGCCGTCACCCAGCCCTCGCCGCTGCCGCGTTTGTGAGGCGGCACCCGCTCTTCCACAGAGGCAGTGCACAGCACCTGGGTATGGCCAAAACTGACGAGCACCGAACCCTCGGCATGGCGGGTGAACTGGCGTTGAATGCGCACGGGGCGCAACTCGTTAGGCGCCCGCCCGTCGGGGCGTGGCGCCGTTGCAAGAGCAGTGGTCATCAGGATTTGCGCGCCGCAGTGCGGCGAATGGCTTCGTTGATTTCGGCGATAGACCGCTCAATGGCGGCATCGTCCAGATCGTCTACCAGGGTCGGGTCAATCAGGGCCGCCTGAATGGTGCTGGCAAAGACGTCGTCGTGCATCGATTCGGTGGACACGCCTCGGGTGGATTCGTAGCTGTCAGGCGTTTCCCACTCCAAGGCCAGCACGGTGACGTTGTCAGAGGTGCTGCCCGCCTCACGCAGCGCGAGTTCGACCATTTCGGGTGCGGCAGTGGCCACCGGCGAGGCGGCCATCTGCTGCACGATTTGCACATCATCTAGCGCGCTCCACAAGCCGTCAGAGCACAACAGCATGCGGTCGCCTTGCTGCAGCGGCACGGGGCCCGCGACATCAAACACTGGCCGCGTGGGCGAACCCAGGCAAGTGAACAAGATGTTGCGGTTGACCATGTCGTCGGCCACACGCAGGGCGGTGCGGTGCTCTAAATAGGAGTGGTCGCGGGTGCGGGCCTGTAGCTGGCCGTCGCGCACCAGGTACAAGCGTGAATCGCCGCAATGCACCCAGTAGGCGCGCCCCTCTTGCATGACGGCCGCCACCAGCGTGGTGCGCGGGGTGTCGAGCATGCCCTTGGTAGAGGCGTAACGAATCAGCGCCTGATGCGCCGCCAGCAAGGCTTTGGCCAGAAATTCGGCGGGGTCATCCAATATCGGGCGTGCCTGCTTCTGAAACAAAGCCGACACGGTTTGCAGCGCCATTTGCGACGCCACTTCACCCTCGGGGTGGCCACCCATGCCGTCAGCCAACACAAACAAGCCTGATTCCCGCGTGTAGCAATAGCCCATGCGGTCTTCGTTTTTGTCGCGCCCGCCGCGGCGGCTGACTTGGAAGACAGAAAACTTCATCGCGCGCGATCCGGCGGCCGTGTCACTGCCGCGCGATCAGGTGGGCGCGTCACAGCGCGCGCGGCCGCACGGTCACCGCCCTTGGCGTCCCCTGGGGCAAAACCGGTCACTGCCTGCACCTGCTTTTTGGTCTCGGTGACCATGGTGTCGAACTGCATGCGCATACGCTCAGTGACGCTTAAGCGGGTGTATCGGCGTTCGCCTTCGCGGTTGAGCTCTTTTTGCAAGGCAAATACCGACTGCGGCCGGGCCATTGCGTCTAGCGACATGCACCACTCGACCACTTCAATGAGGTTGTCGGAATAAACACCTCGCAGCTTGGATAGCGACGTGGCCAGCCGGTCTTTATCCAAGCGCTGCGGCGCTTCGTTGGGCGGGTAGCCGGTCATGCAAGCGTAGATGCAGGCCCCGATGGCGTAGATGTCGGTCCATGGGCCCATGGCGCCGTCGCGGCGGTACATCTCAGGCGCAGCAAAGCCTGGGGTGTACATCGGGCGAATGAAGTTGCTTTCTTTGTTGAGCACTTCGCGGGCGGCGCCAAAATCAATCATCACCGCCCGGTTGTCGTCGGTAATGAAGATGTTGGCGGGCTTGATGTCCAAGTGCAGCATCTTGTGCTGGTGCACGATGCGCAGGCCGCGCAGAATCTCATCAAACAAGCTGCGAATGGTGGATTCGCGAAACACCTTGGCTTGCTTCAAATCCCGCGCGGTGATGATGAAATCTTGCAGGGTGGCGCCCTCCAAGTAGTTCATCACCATGTAGACCGTTTCATTCTCGCGAAAGAAATTAAGCACCGACACCACCGACGGATGCGAAATCTGCGCAAGCGAACGGCCTTCTTCAAAAAAGCTCTTGAGCCCTAGGCGGTACAGCGACAACTTTTCAGGCTGCACCCGGGGCAGCAGTTCGCCGGGCGAGCGCTCGGCCAGCGACGCAGGCAGGTATTCCTTGACCGCGACCTGCTGCTCTTCCATGTCTAGCGCCAAATAGACCAGCCCGAAGCCGCCCGCCGACAGCTTGCGCACGATGCGATAGCCGCCGATGACGGTGTCAGAAGGAAGCGGAGCGGGCTTGACTTTGGACATGGGCGCTGATTGCGGGCGCAAAGGGCAAACCCCGACCTGATGAACTGAGCGCCAGCCTGCGGCGCAGGGCGCGAAGGGCGTATGCTGCGCGCCCACCTCAGGCCGATGCCGGATGACGCATCGGGGGCGACACACACCCCTCAAAAACAGCAATTTCAAGGAGTTTGCAATCGCCATGTCAGTCTACAGCATGACCGGCTTCGCCAGCGTCAAGCGCACCGTGGGCGCAGCGGGCTTGAGCGCGCGCATCGGTTTGGAAGTCAAAAGCGTAAACAGCCGATTTTTAGACGCGACGCTGCGCTTGTCAGACGAACTGCGCGCACTTGAAATGCCGCTGCGCGAAAAACTGGCGCACCGCATCAAGCGGGGCAAAGTGGAGCTGCGCGCTTGGGTCGAACGCGACGAAACTGGGGCTGTGCCCCAGCCTTCAGCACAAGCCTTGCAGCGGCTGGCGCAGGTGCAAGACCAGGTGCGCGTGTGGCTGCCTGACGCGGCGAGCCTGAGCGTGTCAGACGCGATGCGCCTAGCCAGTGCGAATCCACACGCGGGCAGTACCGTTACTCCAGAAGAGGTGCTGGCCGCCGCCGACGAGTTGCTCAGCGATTTCACTGCCGCCCGTGAGCGCGAAGGGGCTCGCTTGGCCGACATGATCAGCGAACGCTTGCGAGCCCTGCGCACGCTGGCTGACCAATGCGAGCCACTGGTACCGCAAGCGGTGGCCCAGGCGCGCGACCGCTTTGTGCAGCGCTTTACACAGGCCTTGGAGCAAGCCGGTGCGCCAGTCACATCCCAAGCCGCACAAGAACGCGCGCTGACCGAAGCCAGCGCCTACGCCATTCGGGTGGATGTGGCCGAAGAACTGTCGCGCCTGCGCGGCCACCTCAGCGAAGTGGCAGATCAACTCAAGCGCGGCGGCGATCTGGGCAAGCGCTTGGACTTTCTGGTGCAAGAGTTACACCGAGAAGCCAATACCTTAGGCGCCAAGTCGCCGGTGCTCGAAATGAGCCGAATGTCGGTGGATATGAAAGTGCTGATCGAGCAGATTCGCGAGCAGGTGCAGAACATTGAATAGGTCTGCGCAGGGTCGCCTATCGTCCTCAGGGCTTGATGTACGCATGCCCCTGCAACTGCAACTTAGTCAGCCGCACCACGCCTGATGGGGTGAATTCAGCTTCTTGAATGAACTGCTCTTTCTTCAAATTGCGGTTCTTCAGGGTGATTTCGCACACCTCAAACTTCACGCCCCGGTTCACCAGGGCCGACACGGTAGGCGCATACAAGTTGGCGCCGCGATCTTTGGCACCTTCCATCAAAAAGTCCACTCCTTGGGCATGCGTTACCACCGTGATCTTGGCCATGGGGTCGGTATCCAGATGATTTCGGATGTTGCGCAGGGTGGCTAAAGCCTGCGCGTCCGTGTCGTTGATGTGATAGGCCACTTTGTCTTGCGCAAAGGCCACCGTCGCAGAGCATGCCAACACAAGCGAAAGAATCAGGCGAGGCAACATGGTGGGGCTCCGAAGGCAGTGGGTCAGCGCGGTGCGGCTCGGTCTGTGCTGCATCCAAACAGCCCGTATGTCCAAGGATAGGCGCTTTACCAGCGGTGAGCATCACGGATCAACACCGAGCCCCTGCCATCATCTGCTGCACGGCGGCGATCACCGCCTGAGGCTGGTCGCGGTGGGCCGAATGGCCGCAATCTGGCAACTCCAACAAGCGGGCCAGCGGCAGCGCACGCGCGATGCTGTGAATTTGCTCCAGCGTGCCGTATTCGTCATTCAGGCCCTGAACGGCCAGCACCGGGCAGGTGATGCGGGCCACCTCGGCTTGAATTGTCCAATCGCGAAAGCCCGCGCTTAGCCACACCTCACACCAGCCCCAGAAGGCTGAATCGGGGTCATCGTGGTAGCGCGCCAAGCGCTGGCGCAGATCAGACTGCAGATAGGCTGTTCGAGCGACCTCAATGCTGGCCACGGTGCAGTCCTCCACCAGGGTGTGGGGTGCCAAAGCCACTAAACCGGCCACCTGCAAAGGGAAGTGGGCGGCATGCAGCAGCGCAATCGAAGCCCCGTCGCTGTGCCCAAACAACCAAGGCGGCTCGCGGCTGGTGTTCACACCCAGCGCCTGCAGCAACTGGGGCAGCACCTCGCAGGCCTGGCGGTGCATGAAGTTGGGCTGCCAGGTCTCGTCGGAGGCTCTGGGCGTGGAGCGGCCATAGCCCGGGCGCGAATAGACCAAGCCCCGGCACCGCAGGGCGTCGCAAAACTGCGCGGGAAACGTCTTCCACATCCCCACCGAGCCCAAACCTTCGTGCAGGAACACTACCAAGGGTGCGCTGGTCAAGTGCGGGTTGAGCCACGCGTGCTCGATTCGTACCATCCGCCCGCCCCATTCGATGTCAACAAAAGACACGGTCATGGGCTCACGGTCTGCTTGATCGGGTGCGCTATCGCGTCAAGCCTTGGAGGCTTCCAACTCGCGCAGCTTAAAGCGCTGAATCTTGCCGGTGGCCGTCTTGGGCAGTTCGGCCACAAATTCGATCTGACGCGGGTACTTGTAGGGGGCCAAACGGTCTTTGACGAAGGCTTTCAGCGCGGCCTCGTCCGCGTTGGCGCCAGCTTTCAAGACCACAAAGGCCTTGGTCTTGGTCAGGCCGTCTGCATCGCTGGTGCCGATTACGGCCGCCTCCAATACGGCGGGGTGTTGAATCAGCGTGGCCTCGACTTCAAACGGGCTGACATACACGCCGCTAACCTTGAGCATGTCGTCAGTGCGCCCGCTGTAGGTGTAGCTGCCGTCTGCGTTGCGCACATATTTGTCGCCGCTCTTCGTCCAGGCGCCCTGAAAAGTTTCGGTCGATTTGCCGCGGTTGCCCCAATACATCAGGGCTGCGCTGGGGCCTTGGATGTACAGGTCGCCCGGCTCACCGTCTGGCACGGGGGCGCCGCTGTCGCCACGCAGTTCCACCTGGTATCCAGGCACCGGCCAGCCCGTGGTGCCGTAGCGCACCTTGTTTGGGCGATTGGACAAAAAAATGTGCAGCATCTCGGTGGAGCCAATGCCGTCAATGATGTCCACGCCCATCTGGCGCTTGAACCGCTCGCCAATCTCCGAGGGCAAGGCCTCACCCGCAGACGACACCAGCCGCAGCGTATGCGCGTTAGCTGCCGGCAACTGGGGATGAGCCAGCATGCCCGCAAATCCGGTGGGGGCGCCGTAGAAGACGGTGGGGCGCAAGTCGCCCACGCCCTTGGCCTGTGTAGCCTGCAGTTGCGCAGGTGTTTGGCCGAGCCACCGCTTGAACACCGCATCGGGCGTGGGGCGCTCGGCCATCAGCACCGTGGTGGCGCCCACTGTCATGGGAAACGTCAGCGCATTGCCCAACCCATAGGCAAAAAACAGCTTGGCGGCAGAAAAGCACACATCCGTTTCACGCAATCGAAGCAAGCGCCGCCCATACCACTCACTGGTCCAGTAGGGGTTGGCGTGCGTGTGCACCGTGCCCTTGGGGCGGCCGGTTGAGCCCGATGAATACAACCAAAAGGCCGCCTCATCGGCGCCGGTGGCTGCCGCTTGCTCCACTGCGGGATGCGCGCTTAACCAGCTATCCATGGCCAACGCGCCCTGGTCTGGGCCCGGCGGTGGACGAGACACGATGACGTGCCTCACCTCGTGCGTGCCCGCAGCCATCGCGGCCTGCAGTGTAGGAAGCAGCGCGCCTGACACCAAGGCCACCTGAGCGCGCGAGTGGGCCAACATGTAGGCATAGTCGTCTGCCGTCAGCAAGGTATTGACGGCCACCGGCACGATGCCCGCGTAGATGGCACCCAAAAAACTCACTGGCCAATCGATGCAATCGTGCATCAGCAACAGCACGCGTTCTTCACGCCGAACACCCAAGGCGCGCAGGCCTGCCGAAACCCGCCGTACCCGATCAGCCAAATCGGCATAGGTCAGGCTGTGTTGGTCATCTACGAAGGCCAGCTTTTGGGCGCGAACCGCATTGGCCTGCAGCAAATGGTGCGCAAAGTTAAAGCGCTCAGGTGGAGCCGCAACTGGCGCGCCAGCCGATGCGTGGTGGGAAGGGTTTGGATGCAGCAAGCAGGTCTCCGATGGGCCCAGGCGTCTGTCGCGCCAGTGGCAGGGGCTGGTAGCGGGGGTGGCCTCAGATTCGCACGGTGCCGCACACAACGACGTTTGCGCGATCACTTCGGAACGACGTTTGCGCGATCACGTGACATGCAGTATTGTGCTGACTAACAATCTATCTGCATGAAAATACAATGTCAAGCACGATAATGCCTACTGGGAGCACACTGGTGATTGGGGCGCCGACGGCTGTTCCCTCACATGACGGAGCCCCGACAACTCCCGGCAAGCACCCCTTCTTGGCCACCCTCGGTGACCGGGTGCGCGAACTGCGCGCTCGCCGCGGCATGACACGCAAAGCCCTGTCGCTGGCGGCCGACGTATCAGAACGCCACCTGGCCAATCTGGAATACGGCGTGGGCAACGCTTCGGTGTTGGTGCTGCTGCAGGTGGCCCAAGCGCTCAAGTGCTCCTTGGCCGAGTTGCTGGGTGACGTCACCACCGGCACGCCGGAGTGGCTGATGATTCGCGAGCTGCTCGGCGACTGCGATGAAGCCACCCTTCACCGAGTGCGCCTGGCCCTGGTCCACGCCTTGGCGGATCAAAGCGCCCCAAGCACGGCGGGTCGCAGTCCGCGCATTGCGCTGGTGGGCCTGCGCGGAGCGGGCAAATCCACCTTGGGTCGCATGCTGGCCGATGACTTAGATTTCCCCTTTGTAGAGCTCAGCCGCGACATCGAGAGATTCGCCGGTTGCTCGGTCAATGAAATCCAGTCTCTGTATGGCCAAAACGCCTATCGCCGCTATGAGCGACGCGCGCTGGAAGAGGCCATAGAGCTCTACCCTCAGGCAGTGATCGCCACGCCTGGCGGCGTGGTGTCAGATGCGGCCACCTTTAACCTGCTGCTCACCCACTGCACCGCGGTGTGGCTGCAGGCGGAGCCACACGACCACATGCAACGCGTGGCGGCTCAAGGGGATATGCGACCGATGGCGGGCAACGCCGAGGCCATGGAAGATTTAAAGGGCATCTTGGCGGGCCGTGCGGCGTTTTATGCCAAAGCCGAACTCAGCCTGAACACCAGCACAGCGCCCCTGCCAGACACTTTTGTGCAGCTTCGTCGCCTGGTGCGCGAGGCACTCGGCCTAGCCCCATAGCCCTTTTCGCTACAAGCATAAAAATGCCTGCTTGTCGTCTACTATAAATGCATTATACTGCTCCACATACATGCAGTGAACTGCAGACTTCCAGGAGACTTCATGACTCGCCCCCCGCTGGTCGACTACCAAACCCATCCCAGCCTGTATCGCCACTGGAAGCTCGCTTTCAACGGCCCGGTAGCCACGCTGACCGCAGACTTTGACGAGAACGCCGGTCTCGCACCGGGCTACAAGCTCAAGCTCAACAGCTATGACTTGGGCGTAGACATTGAGTTGAACGACGCTGTAAACCGCATCCGCTTTGAGCACCCCGAAGTGCGCACGGTGGTAGTGACCAGCGCCAAAGAGAAAGTGTTCTGCTCGGGCGCCAACATCTTCATGCTGGGTGTGAGCAGCCACGCCTGGAAGGTGAATTTTTGCAAGTTCACCAACGAAACCCGCAACGGACTTGAAGATTCATCGACGCACAGTGGCTTGAAGTTCTTGGCCGCCGTCAACGGGGCCTGCGCCGGGGGCGGGTACGAGTTGGCCCTGGCCTGCGACGAAATTGTGTTGGTCGACGACCGCTCCAGCGCGGTCAGTCTGCCCGAAGTGCCCTTGCTGGGCGTGCTGCCCGGCACCGGCGGCCTGACCCGCGTGACCGATAAGCGCAAAGTTCGGCACGACCTGGCCGATCTGTTCTGCACCAGCGTGGAGGGCGTGCGCGGTCAACGCGCCAAAGACTGGCGCTTGGTGGACCACATTGCCAAGCCTGCGCAGTTTGCTGACAAAGTGCGCACGCGCGCCCTGGAGCTGGCCGCTCAAAGCGATCGCCCGGCCGACGGGCAAGGCGTGGAACTAACGCCGCTTCAGCGGACGGTCGAACCCGACGCGCTGCGCTACGCCCATGTCAATGTGCTCATTGACCGCGTCAAACGCGTGGCCACCTTCACCGTGAAGTCGCCCGTTGGCCCACAACCGACCGATGTGGCAGGCATTCAAGCTGCAGGCGCCCGGTGGTATCCACTGCAAATGGCGCGCGAGTTGGAAGACGCCATCCTGAGCATGCGCACCAACGAGCTGGACATCGGCACTTGGCTCGTCAAAACCGAAGGTGACGCTGCTGCCGTGCTGGCAATGGACGCCACCCTGATGGCCCACCGCAGCCACTGGCTGGTGCGCGAAACCATCGGGCTGCTGCGCCGCACGTTTAGCCGCTTGGATGTGTCGTCACGCAGCTTGTTTGCGTTGATTGAGCCGGGCTCTTGCTTTGCGGGCAGCCTGCTGGAACTGGCCCTGGCCTGTGACCGCGTCTACCACCTGGCCCTGCCCGATGACGCCGAGCGCGCGCCCAAGATCACCGTGGGTGCCACCAACTTTGGGCTGTACCCCATGGCCACCGGCCAAGGGCGTTTGCAGCGCCGCTTTTATGACGAAGCACCCGCCCTGCAAGCGGTACAAGCCAAGCTCGATCAGGCCCTGGACGCCGACGCCGCCTTTGCCTTGGGGCTGGTCACCTCCAACCCGGACGACATCGACTGGGCCGACGAGGTGCGCATCGCGGTTGAAGAGCGCGTGGCCATGAGCCCCGACGCCCTCACCGGCCTGGAAGCCAATCTGCGCTTTAACGGCACCGAGAACATGGCCACCCGCATTTTTGGCCGCCTAACAGCCTGGCAAAACTGGATTTTTCAGCGTCCGAACGCCGTGGGCGAAAAAGGCGCCTTGAAGGTTTATGGCAAAGGCGACAAGGCCGCCTTTGATTGGAATCGCGTTTAAAAACCCCCGGAGCACCTCAACATGTCCACCATCGACTACGCCCAAAAGATTCCCAACAACGTCAACCTGAACGAAGACCGTACGCTGCAGCGCGCGTTGGAGCAGTGGCAACCCAGCTTCTTGAGCTGGTGGGGCGACATGGGGCCTGATGGCAGCCAGAACTTTGATGTGTACCTGCGCACTGCTACCAGCGTAGAGCCCGACGGCTGGGCTCAGTTTGGCCACGTGAAGATGCCCGACTACCGCTGGGGCATTTTTCTGAACCCGGCTGAGAAAGACCGCAGGATTCACTTTGGTGACCACCTAGGCGAAGCGGCCTGGCAAGACGTGCCCGGCGAATACCGCGCCAACCTGCGCCGCATCATCGTCACCCAAGGCGACACCGAGCCCGCGTCGGTGGAACAGCAGCGCCACCTCGGCCTGACTGCGCCCAGCATGTACGACCTGCGCAACCTGTTCCAAATCAATGTGGAAGAAGGTCGCCACCTCTGGGCCATGGTGTATTTGCTGCACAAGCATTTTGGCCGCGACGGCCGTGAAGAGGGCGAAGCGCTGTTGGAGCGCCGCAGCGGCCAAGAAGACAACCCGCGCATCTTGCAAGCCTTCAATGAAGCCACGCCGGATTGGCTGAGCTTCTTTATGTTCACCTACTTCACCGACCGTGACGGCAAGTTCCAGTTGTGCGCCTTGGCCGAAAGCGCTTTTGACCCGCTGGCGCGCACCACCAAGTTCATGCTCACTGAAGAAGCGCACCACATGTTTGTGGGCGAATCGGGCATCAGCCGCGTGATTCAGCGCACCTGTGCCGCGATGAACGAGCTCAAAACCGACGACCCCAAAAAGCTGCGTGAAGCTGGCGTGATTGATCTGCCCACGGTGCAGCGGTATTTGAACTTTCACTTCAGCGTCACCATCGATTTGTTTGGCGCCGACGAATCCAGCAACGCCGCCACCTTCTACAGCTCAGGCCTCAAAGGCCGCTATGAAGAAGGCAAGCGCATGGATGACCACCAACTGCGGGGTCAGACCTACCGCGTGCTGCACGTCAGCGGTGGCCAGTTGCTAGAAAAAGAAGTGCCGATGCTCAATGCGCTCAACGAAGTGCTGCGCGACGACTACATCAAAGACAGCGTGGCCGGTGTGGGCCGCTGGAACAAGGTGATTGAAAAGGCGGGCATCCCTTTCAAGCTCACCACGCCGCACAAAGCGTTTAACCGCAACATCGGTTCTTTGGCGGGTGTGAAAGTTTCGCCCGAGGGCCGCGTGATCAGCGACGCCGAATGGAACGCCCACGTCGACCAATGGCTGCCCAGCGGAGGCGACCGCGCCTATGTGGCCAGCCTGATGGGCCGGGTGGTCGAGCCGGGCAAGTTTGCCAACTGGATTGCGCCGCCGATGATGGGCATCAATCGCCAGCCGGTGAACTTCGACTACATCCGATTTAACTGACCACCCCCGAAGCGGCCCTTGACCGCTTCCCCCACAAGGGGGCACTGCCAGCGGACTGGCGAAGCCAGATCCGAGGCAGTTGCTGGCCAAGCCGCACCTGTTCTGAGCGGCGGGCCGTGCTCATGCAGCCTTCCTGGCTGTGGCGCTGATTTTCCGCGCAGCGGCAGGACAACCCATCCGTGCACCGCACCCCAAATGTCGAACGGAGACGTCTGTGGACCAAAGCGAAATCGCTGTCATCAAGCAGCACTTGATCGACCCTGAGATTTGCATTCGCTGTAACACCTGCGAAGCGATCTGTCCGATCAAAGCGATCACCCACGACGCCAACAACTACGTGGTGGATGCGGACATTTGCAACGGCTGCATGGCTTGCATATCGCCCTGCCCCACCGGGTCGATCGACAACTGGCGCACGGTGCCCAAAGCTCGGGCTTACAGCTTGCAAGAGCAACTGGGCTGGGGCGAGCTGCCCGGTGAACTCAGCGCCGACGAGTTGGGCGCAGCGGGTGCGGCAAACACCGCCACCGATGGCGCAGCACGCGCTGAATCGAGCCCCCCGACACCGCCAGACCCACTGGCGCCCAGCGTTCACTACGGCGCCACCGTGCCGCCGTGGTCGGCCGCACATGCCTACACCAACCTCTACGGCCCCAAGGCTGCGGAGCCCAGTATCACCGCTACCGTCAGCGGCAATGTGCGGGTGACTGAGGCGGGCACCGACTACGACACCCACCACATCGTGCTGGATTTCGGCACGCTGCCCTTTCCGGTGCTGGAAGGCCAATCGATTGGCGTGCTACCCCCGGGCTTAGACGCCAATGGCCGAGCTCACCACGCGCGCCAATACTCGGTGGCTAGCCCCCGCAATGGCGAGCGGCCGGGCTACAACAACCTGTCGCTCACCGTCAAACGGGTGCTGGAAGACCACCATGGCAAGCCGGTGCGCGGCGTGGCCAGCAACTTTCTGTGTGATTTGAAAGTGGGCGACAAGGTGCAAGTGATTGGCCCGTTTGGCGCCAGCTTCTTGATGCCCAACCACCCGCGCAGCCACATCGTGATGATCTGCACCGGCACGGGCAGCGCCCCCATGCGCGCCATGACCGAGTGGCGCCGTCGTTTGCGCAGCAGTACCAAGTTTGAGGGCGGCAGGCTGATGCTGTTTTTTGGCGCGCGCACGCAGCAAGAATTGCCCTATTTCGGCCCCTTGCAGAACCTGCCCAAAGACTTCATCGATATCCACTTGGCCTTTAGCCGCACGCCGGGCCAGCCTAGGCGCTATGTGCAAGACGCCATGCGCGAGCGGGCGGCTGACTTAAGCCTGCTGCTGGCCGATGCCAACGCACACTTCTACGTCTGCGGCCTCAAAGCCATGGAAGAAGGCGTTTTGCTGGCCCTGCGCGACATTTGCACCCAAGCGGGGCTCAATTGGGACACCGTGGGTGCCACGCTCAAACGCAGCGGTCGGCTGCATTTGGAAACCTACTGATCGCAGCGATCTTTGTACCCAAACAGCCTGCACCGCCCTATTTAAATGCCTAATCAGCTATCAAATAAATAGCAACGGCAGTTTCAGGGCATATGGGTGGGCGCCAAGCGGCCAAGCACTTCAACCCCCTGGTCGGGCTTGATCTGCACGACGATGCCTTCGCCCGACATCGGCACAACGCCGGTCAGCGCAATGATATTGACTTGGTGCGTCACCACCACCAGCGCACCCGGCCCGCGCCACTGACTCAGAATTTGTTTGGCTGCGGCGGTTTGCGCGTCGGCACGGTTGCGGTCTTCAAAGAATGAGTTGAAAGCCGCCTCATCTTGGGCCACGCTGCCAAAGGCCAGTTGGGCTGTCTCGCGGGTGCGGCACCATTGCGACGTGCGCACGCTGCCTACTCGAATTTTTTTCTCTCGAAACCGCTGACCCAGGGCGCGTGACTGCTCACGCCCCGCCGCATCCAAGTTGCGCTGGGTGGCGCAATCGCCCAAGCGGAATCCTGGCGGGTCACCCCCACCGGGCGCGATGGCATGGC
Source organism: Comamonadaceae bacterium (assembly GCA_013297985.1). Taxonomy (GTDB): domain Bacteria; phylum Pseudomonadota; class Gammaproteobacteria; order Burkholderiales; family Burkholderiaceae_C; genus JAAFIY01. Next base: position 18,927 of record JAAFIY010000065.1, read on the forward strand.
GAAACAGCACGATGGCGCCGTCTTGTTTAAGAGCGGCCCACGCGGCGTCGCCACTGAGCATGGCCGCACCGGCCGGAGCACTCGCTAGCGCCCATGCTGTCAGCGCCGCCCCAGCCGCCCAAACGAGTTTTGCCCAGATCCGTTTCATCACGAGCCCGCTCCCGCGCCACGGGCGCAACGAAACCCGATGTAGACCACTGCCGTCTGCCCGGCCTTGCTCTGCGTGGGTTCAGCGCGCATCTGCGCCGCGCCGTACCACCACGAACCGCCCCGGGTGCGGCGTTGCGCGGCGGGCGCCGCGTCATCCACGGGCAGCACCGGCTCATTCACCCACTCCCAAGCGTTGCCGCCCATATCAAATAAACCATTGACCCCTGCTGGCGTTTGGCCCGTTCGGGCATGCCCCGGCCCGCGCATCAAAGCCGCGCCGTGGCGCACCGCGCGTTGTGCCGCTTGCGGACCGCAGTCGTCCAGGCATTGCGCGCCAGCGGCTGTGGGGCCGGTGGGCCAGTCATAGCGGCGGCCACGCTCCAAGGGCGCGGGCGGGCTGGCACGCTGCTCGCTGTAGGCTGCGCTGAGCCATTGGGCATCGGTGGGCAACTGGCCCCCCGCCCAGCGGCAAAAGGCCTGCGCTTCGCCATAGGTGATGTGCACTGCGGGCTCGTCGTCTTGCGGGCTGTACTGCGGGCCAAAGGGGGTGCGCCAAGTCCAGCCAGGTTTGGTCACCCAACCGGTTTCATAAACCTGACCGCCGCCGTTGCGCTCGGCCCAGGTTTGCACCCGCTGTGCCTGCGCATAGCGGCGGAACTGGCCGATGGTGGTCTCGGTGCGGGCGATTTCAAACCCGCCCACGCGCTGCCAATCAATCTCCGCCGGGTTGGCTGCATTGGCCCAGGCTGGTGGTGCGGCTAAAGGCCAGGCGAACGCGCTGGCAAGCATGAGGGCAGAAAGCTTCATCAAGCGATGGTTGCGCAGCCCTGCCCCGGCCGCCGCCGTCGCTACACATGGCCCCAGCCGCATATCGCACAATTCGCACATGGACTATCCGGGCAACCTTTTCGTGGTGGCCGCCCCCAGTGGGGCCGGTAAATCGAGCTTGGTCAAGGCGCTGATGGAAGTGGATTCCGGCGTGCGCGCATCGGTGTCGCACACCACCCGTGCGCCGCGTGGCCAAGAAAAAGACGGGCGCGAATACCACTTTGTGGATGCCGCCACCTTTGAGGCCATGGCGCAGCGGGGCGACTTTGTGGAATGGGCGCATGTGCACGGCCACCGCTACGGCACCAGCCGCCAGGCCATTGAGTCGCGCATTGCCGAAGGCGCCGATGTGGTGCTGGAAATCGACTACCAAGGCGCGCTGCAAATTCGCACCGCATTCGCCAACGCGGTGCTGATCTTTATCTTGCCGCCCAGTTGGGAAGAGCTGCGCGCCCGCCTCACCCGGCGTGGCGAAGACGCGCCCGAGGTGATTGCGCTGCGCCTGCGCAATGCCGCCGACGAGATGGCCCACGCCCCAAAGTTTGACTTCGTTATAATCAATGAGTTATTTGAGCGGGCTCTCTTTGATCTGAAAGCAGTAGTCCACGCGCAGCGGCTTCGCTTCTTGGCTCAGGCCCGCGCCAGGGCTGGCACCTTCGTCTCGCTCAATATCCCTACCTGATTCCTTTTGGCTTTTTACAAGGCGCTTAACCCATGGCCCGCATCACCGTTGAAGACTGCCTGGTGCAGATTCCGAACCGTTTTCAGCTGGTGCTGGCGGCCACCTACCGTGCGCGCATGCTCAGCCAAGGCCATCAACCCAAAATTGAAAGCCGCAACAAGCCCGCAGTGACGGCTCTGCGCGAAATCGCCGAAGGCAAGATCGGCCTGGAAATGCTGCGCAAAGTACCGAGCTGATCGGGTTCCGCGGAGTTGGCGCAAACCAGCCGTTTGCGCACCTCAATCAAGCACCCTGCGGGGTGCTTTTTTTGTGCCTGTTTTCCCACTTGGCTGCAGTTTGTGTGGGTGGCGCTAAAGTGCGCCCATGAGCGCCGTGCTCCCCACCTCCCCTTTCACCTCCACTTTGGCGTCCGCCCCGTCGGCGTCTGGCATGTTGGCGCAAGCCAATGCGGCAGCCGCCAGTTTTGCCGCACTGACGGCCCGGCTTGACTACTTGAGCCCCGCCAATGTCGAGCGGGTGCGCCAGGCCTATCGCTTCGCCGATGAGGCTCACTTGGGGCAGATTCGTCGCAACGGTGAACCGTACATCACCCACCCCATCGCTGTGGCCGCGCAATGCGCAGATTGGCGTTTGGATGCCGCCGCCCTGATGGCCGCGCTGCTGCATGACGCCATTGAAGACTGCGGCGTCACCAAAGCCGAACTGGTTGAACGCTTTGGCGCGCCGGTGGCTGAGTTGGTGGATGGTCTGACCAAGCTGGACCGGGTGCAGTTCAGCACCCGCGAAGAAAGCCAGGCCGAATCGTTTCGCAAAATGTTGCTGGCCATGGCCCGCGACGCGCGGGTGATTCTGATCAAGCTGGCCGACCGTGCCCACAACATGCGCACGCTGTCAGACATGCCGCGCGACAAGTGGCATCGCATTGCCGCCGAAACGCTGGATATCTATGCCCCCATCGCCCATCGGCTGGGCTTGAACCAGATCTACCGCGAACTGCAAGAGCTGTCGTTTCAGCACCTGCACCCCTGGCGCTATCAAACCCTGACCAAAGCGGTCGCGCGGGCGCGCAGCCGCAGGCGCGACCTGATCAGCAAAGTGCAGTCCGACGTGCAGACGGCGTTTGAGATGGCCGGGCTGGCAGTGCGCGTGATGGGCCGCGAGAAAACCTTGTACTCCATCTACAAAAAGATGGACGGCAAACACCTGAGCTTTGCCCAGGTCACCGACATCTATGGCTTTCGGCTGATCGTGCCCACCATCACCCAGTGCTACACCGCTTTGGGGGTGCTGCATCAGCTGTACAAGCCCATGCCGGGGCGATTCAAAGACCACATTGCCATTGCCAAGGCCAACGGTTACCAATCGCTGCACACCACGCTGGTGGGGCCTGCGGGCATCAGCATTGAATTTCAGATGCGCACCGAAGCCATGCACCGCGTGGCCGAATCCGGCGTAGCCGCGCACTGGCTATACAAAGAAGGCGACGCCGACGACAACCAGGCCGACCAAATGGCCAGTCAATGGCTGCAGTCGCTATTGGATATTCAGCACGAAACCCGCGACGCCACGGAGTTCTGGGACCACGTCAAGGTCGATCTGTACCCCGACGCGGTGTATGTGTTCACGCCCAAGTCGCGCATCTTGGCGCTGCCGCGTGGCGCCACCGTGGTGGACTTTGCCTATGCCATCCACAGCGATGT
>JAAFIY010000066.1 GCA_013297985.1 Comamonadaceae bacterium
GCTCGGCGGGCGACAGGCCAGCGGCGGGCTCGTCAAACAGAATCAGCCGAGGCGCACCTGCCAAGGCCATGCCAATTTCAAGCTGGCGTTGCTGGCCGTGCGCCAAGTTGGCCACCAGCTCGTCGGCGATGTGGGTGAGCCGCGCGCGTTCCAGCAGTTCCTGCGTGGCCTGGGTGCTGGCTGCACTGGGCCCAGGTCGGCGCCAGCTGAAGCGGCCATTGGACACGCCACGCACCGCCAAGAACAGGTTGTCGCGCACGCTCAAATCACGAAACAACAGCGAAGACTGATAGGTGCGGCGCAGGCCCTTGCGGATGCGCTCATGCGGCGGCAGCTCGGTGATGTCTTCGCCAAAAAAACGGATGCGGCCGGCGGTGGGCGGGAAGTCGCCGGTGATCGCATTGAACAAAGTCGTTTTACCCGCCCCGTTGGAGCCCAGCACCGCGTACTTTTGGCCCGCCGCCACGGCAAACGACACATCGTCTACCGCTTTGAGCGCGCCAAAAGCCCGCGTCACGTTCTGCAGCACCAGTGCGTCACTGCTGGCCAGCGGCGCGTGCACCGGGTGCGGTGCACCCAAGGCCCGCGCGGCTGGCCTGGACGCCGGTCGCAGTTGTGTGATGGAAGCCATGTGCTGGGCTTGAACTACAAACAACTAGCGGTTCAGGGGCAAGCGGGTTCGTCGCGCGAGCCGATCTTGAAGTCAGCCGCCGACATGCCCAACATCTGGTTGACGTTGTCCATGCGCGTGAGCACCCGGTTGAACAAGTTGCCTTGCGCGTCGCGGGCCACTTCAGTCACAAACACGCTGGCAATGGCTTGGCGGTTGGCGTCCAGCTTGATGTCACCCGTGGGCGATTTCAGCGTCATGGTGGACAAGGCCTGGCGATAGCGCTGTTGGTTGTTCGACAAGTCACCATTGACCATTTCCAGCCCATCCAGCGCGGCCTTCATGTTGACGTAGTACGCCCACGCAAACAGGCTAGGCGACGGGTAGCCACCCGCCGACACCGGGTACGCGCGCTGGTAGTCAGCCACAAAGGCTTTCCACTCGGGGGTGTCCAGCGCATCGGCCGTGGGCGAGCCCGCCATGGTGCCTACCAGCGACTCACGGCGGCGGCCCCGGTAGTTCAAGATGTCTTGGCTGACGGTGATGCTGCCGCCCATCATGGGCTTGTCGCCCCCTGCGGCTTCGTACTGGTTCAAGAAGTTCACTGCATCGGCGCCGCCCAGAATGACCAGGAGCGCATCGACGTCACGCGGAATGCGAGCAATCACCGACGAATAGTCTTTGCCGCCCAGTGGCACCCAAGCCTTCAGCGGCACCCTGCCGCCCAGGCGGCAATACGACGACATAAAACCTTGCACCTGCGAATACGGGAAGGCGTAGTCTTCGGCAATGATCATCACGCGCCGGTAGCCCTTGTCGAATGCTGCCTTGCCCAGGCCAGCCATCCATTGAGCGCCGTCGGTGTTAAAGCGGAAGAAGTTGGCGCTGGGGTTGGTGAGCGTGGCGGCTTGCGCGCCAGAAGACCCGTTGATGAAGGTCACGCCCGGCTGCGTCTTGGCGTAGTCCTTCACCGCAATGCCTTCGCCGCCTGACAGCGGGCCCACCATGATCTCCACCTTGTCTTGCTCCACCAGCTTGCGGGTGGCGTTCACCGCCACATCGGGGTTGGCGTTGGAGCTGGCCTTGATGATTTCAATGCGGCGGCCGGCCACGGTGTTGTTGCGCTGGCGTGCCGCCAGCTCAGCCCCGCGCATACCGTCGGCACCGCCTGCCGCAAAGGGCCCTTCTAAGGTGGCCAGAAGGCCGATCTTGAGCGGCTGGCCTTGTGCCCACGCCGACCCCATTGCGGCAGCCAGGGCAGCCGCACCCAACAACGAGCGCATCGCGAAACGTTTACTGATCTTCACGGGAGTCTCCTTTAAGAGTTGTGCACAGTCACATGGCCCGCTGTGATCCGAAGCGCGCGCGCAACTTCGCCCACAACCCGAGCAGGCCGTCGGGGGAAAACAAAACGATGGCCAAGAACACGCCACCGATGATCAAGTTGAAGCGTTCGCGATCGATCACGTCGATGGCAAACGTTTGCAGCAGCACAAACACAATCGCGCCCAAAAAAGCGCCAATGGGGTGCTTCATGCCGCCCAGCACCGCCACCACCAGCACGTTGATGAGCCAGCCTGTGCCCACCGAGTTGGGGGTGATCAGGCCGTTGTACCAAGTGAACAGAATGCCCCCCACGCTGGCCAGCAAGCCCGCTACCGCATAGGCGGCCACCCGGTGGGCCACCACGTTGTAGCCCAGCGAACCCATGCGCCTGGGGTTGTCGCGCACGCCTTGCAAGGCCACGCCAAAGGGCGTGCGCACCAGCCACTTCACCAAAAAATAGCCGCCCAGGCTGCACACCAGGCACATGAAATAAAACGGCACCGGGCTGCGCCAATCCACCCCGAAGACCTTGGGCGGGTACACCTTCTGAAAGCCTTGAAAGCCGTTGAAGATGCTGTAGTTCTGCAAGGCCAAGTAGTAAAACGCCACGCCCATGGCCAGCGTGATCATGATGGTGTAGATGCCTTCGGTGCGCACCGACAGCCAGCCCACCAAAGTGGCCACCAGCGTGGCAATGACGATGGCAAAGGGCACGGTCAGCCACCAAGGCCAGCCCAGGCTGAGTTCGGTGGCGCTGGCGCCCAAGATAGACACCACATAGCCCGCAATGCCAGCGATGGTCATTTGCGCAAGCGACACCATGCCGCCGTAGCCACCCAAAAACGCCAATGACAAGGCAATCAGCCCCAGCGCCAGCGCTTGCCCGCCGATTTGGAAGACAAAGAACGGCGTGGCCACAAACGGAAAGATGAGCAAAGCCGCCATCACAAACACATGGCGCGCCGACAGGTGACGCCACAGCCACTTCAACCAACCTGGCGCGCTGCTGTTGGCGTAGGGGTCGATCGCAGCAGGCGCCATCTGCGCCGGGCCTGCGCCTGAAGTAGCCACGGGCAAGGGGAGGGCTGACGCCGACAGCCCGGTGTTCATTGCGCGACGCCATTGGGCTGCACTCATGGCGCTGTCCTCAAGCCGCTTTGCCCATGATCCCGCGCGGCCGGAAGGCCAGCACGCCGATCAGGATGATGAAGGTGAACACGACGCTGTAGGTAGGCGCGTAGGCCAACCCAAAGGTCTCGGCCAAACCCAGAATGACCGCGCCAATGGCGGCCCCCACCACCGAGCCCATGCCCCCCACGATGACCACCACTAGCGAGGCCAGCAGCAGCCGCGTGTCTTCGCCCGGCACCATCGACAGCTCCACCGCGCCGATCACGCCGCCCAGGCCGGCCAACCCGGCACCCAGCATGAACGTGATGGCAAACACCAGATTCACATTCACCCCAGCAGCCGACAGCATGGCGCGGTCATCCACACCCGCGCGGATCATGGTGCCCACCTTGGTGCGATTCAGCAGCCACCACAAGAACACGCCGATGCCAATGCCAAAGCCCAGCAGGCTTAAGCGATAAGCCGAATAAGCACGAATGATGGGAATGTCGCGAATAGGGCCTTGCAGCCATTCGGGTGCTTCCATTTGATGCACCTCGCCGGTGAACACCCATAGCATCAAATCGGCAAACACAATCGACAGGCCAATGGTCACCATGGTTTGGCGCAAGTCTTGACCTTGCATGTGCCGCAAGATGACCACTTGCATCAGCAAGCCCACCACGGCGGCCGCCAAAAACCCACCCGCTACAGCCAGAATCCACCAGCCGGTTTTGAGCGCAATGGTGTAGCCCACGTAGCCGCCCAGCAGGTACAGCGAGCCGTGGGCCAAATTGACGTTGCGCATCAGCCCAAACACCAGCGTGAAGCCCGACGCCACGATGAAGTACAGCGAAGCTAGCGTGAGGCCGTTGAGCAAAGTGAGCAAGTACAGCCGGGTGTTGTCTACCAAGCCCCATATGGACAGCACCGCAATCGGGCCGCCAATGACGATCCACAAGGCCCAGCGAATGCGCTCTTGCCGGGTCATGCTGGGTGCCTCATGCTGCCCGCTCCCAACGCCGCTCGTTGGCCACCACGGGTGCCTTGGCAAACTGGCCGTCTTTCATCACGGCCAAGATGCGCTTGGGGTCACGCAAAATGGAAAGCTGCGCCAGCGGGTCACCGTCTACCAGCAGCAAGTCGGCCAAGTAGCCTTCTTTGATCACGCCCAGCTCATGGCCTTGCAGCATCACTTGGCCGCCATAGAGCGTGGTGGCGCGGATGGCTTCCATGGGGGTCATGCCCAGGTACTTGACGAAGAATTCCAAGTCCCGCGCGTTCTGGCAATGCGGGGTAAAGGCAAAGCCATAGTCACCGCCGGGCAGCACCCGAATGCCGCGCTTGTGCATCTTGCTGAGTGAATCCAGCGCGGCGTCCCACTCTTCTTGGTAGCCCATGGCCACGGCTTGCTGGTGGTTGATGCCAAAAGCTTCGGCTTCATAAAGCAGTGCATACAAGATGGCGATGCCAGGCGCCACAAACACCTTGTCTTTGACCGCTTCGAGCATGTCCAGCGTCTTCTCGTCGGTGAAGCTGGCGTGGTAGATCAGGTGGATGCCGTGGCGCAAAGCCTGCTGCACGCTGGCCTTGCTGCGGGCGTGCACGATGATGCGTTTGCCCCGCATGTGCACTTCTTCTGCGGCAGCGGCCACCTCGGCGTCGGTCATCCAGGTGGTGTGGGCATCGGCACCGGGCACAAAGTTGTCGCCCGACAAATTGAGCTTGATCGAGTCCACCCCGTACTTCAAAAACATGCGCACCACTTGGCGCATGTTTTCGGCCCCGTTCACATTCACGCCAAAGCTGAATTCGGCAAAGGGCAGGTGCGGCAGGGTTTCATCGCCTAAGCCACCCGGCACGGTGATTTCTTGGCTGGCAGCCAGGTAGCGCGGACCGGGGATTTGTCCGCTATTGATGGCGTTGCGGGTGACCACGTCCAAACGCGGTTTGGCGCAGGCCGCGCCCAGGCAACTGGTAAAGCCCGCCTGCAGATAGCGCTTGGCCACCTTGGCGCACCACAACACGTGTTCTTCCAGCGGCATGGTCTGGATGCCAGCCAGCGTGGCGGCGTCGTTCCAGCTGAAGTGGGTGTGTGCTTCCACCATGCCGGGCATCAAGGTGGCGCCCGCGCCGTCGACCACGGTGGCGCCGCCGGGCGTGATGGGTGCCGTGCTGCGCCCCACGGCGCGGATGCGGTTGCCCTGCACCAGCACGCTGCCGGTGTAGGGCAAGTTGGCGCCGCTGCCATCCAAGATGCGCACATTGGTGAACAGGGTGTCGGCCATTTGCATCTCCGGGTGGGTGCGGTGCCCGCTCAAGCGGCCCAGCGGTTGGGTGTGGCCGCCACCCGCATTTGGGTGTTGCCCATGGCGCCCATGCGTGTCTCACGCAGGGGGGGTGCGCGGTGGAATTCGCCGTCTTTCATCACCGCCAAGATGCGGTCGCGGCTTTGAAGCACGGTGATGTCGGCCAGCGGGTCACCGTCCACCAGCAGCAAATCGGCCAGATAGCCCTCGCGCACATAGCCCAGCGTTTTGCCCAGGTTCATCAGTGGTGCGCCCCAGGCGGTGGCCGACAGCAAGGCTTCCATCGGGCTCATGCCAATCACCTTGACGAAGGTCTCCAGGTCTTTGGCATTGGTGCCGTGCGGCGTCCATGCAAAGCCATAGTCGCCGCCGGGCAGGATGCGAATACCACGCTTGCGCATCGCCTTCATGCTTTCAACTGCCGCCTCAAGTTCGCGGTGGTAGCCCATCTTGCGGGTGACCTCGGGCGTCAGGCCCCAGGCGCTGGCATGGTGGCAGGTGTTGATGAGCCAAGCCAGGCCCGGCGCCACAAAGTGCTTGAACTTGTTGGCCTCTAGCGCGTCCAGCCCCGCTTCGTCAATGAAGCTGGCGTGATAGATCACCTCAATGCCAAGGTTCACACACTGCTGCACGCTCCAGGTGCTGCGCGCGTGCGCCGCCACCCGCTTGCCCCAGCGGTGCGCTTCGTCCACACAGGTGGTGATTTCATCCACGGTGAACTGGCTCATCTCGCTGGGCATGCCAGTGATGGATTCGCCGCTGAGGTTGATCTTGATTTGATCCACCCCGTACTTGGCAAACATGCGCACACAGCGGCGCATTTCGTCGTTGCCGCTCACGATGGCGCCAAACGCAAACTCATGTTGAGGCAGGTGCGGCGCGGTGGTGTCGCCCAGGCCGCCGGGCACAGTGATTTCTTGGCTGGCCGCGATGTAGCGCGGCCCGACGATGGTGCCGTCGTTGATGGCGTTGCGAATGACCACGTCCAAGCGCGGCTTGGCAGTGGCCGCGCCCACACAGCTGGTCCAGCCCATGTCCAGGTACTTTTTGGCCACCTCTGCGCACCACAAGATGTGCTCTTCAGGCGGCATGCGCTGAATGCTGTCCAGGCTGGGTTGGTCATTCCAGCTGAAGTGGGTGTGCGCCTCGACCATGCCAGGCATCAAGAAGGCGCCGCCACCGTCAATGACTTGAGCGCCCGCCACCGGGGTGCTGCGCTGGCCGTGCGCGGTTTTCACCACCCGGCTGATGCGGTTGCCCTGCACCAGCACATCGCCTATGAAGGGCGTTTCGCCGCCGCCGTCAAAGATGCGCACGTTGGTGAAGAGCACGTCAGCCATCGTCAGCCCCGCACAGATTGAAGAAATGGGCGCAGCGCGCGCTGGCACTCGGCCGCGCGCTCCAGCATCGGCCAGTGGCCGCAGCGGCTGAGCACCTCGAGCCGAGCTTGCGGCAGGCGCTCAGTCAATTGACGTGCGCCCTGTAGCGGCGTGACGCCGTCTTCGTCGCCATTGATCACCAAGGTGGGGCAAGCAATGCGGTCTGCCGGGGCGCCACGGGCTTCGGCCAGTGCCTCGCAATTGCGGGCATAGCCTTCTGGGTCTTGGGCGCCCACGCATTCGCGCACAAAGGCGGTGGCCACCGGCAAGGTTTGTCGGGTGCTGGCACTGAGCGAAAACTCCGAATTGCCCTCGGCAATTTGATCCAAGCCTTGCTGGCGCGCGGTGCCGGCGCGGGTGCGCAGCATGTCACGCGCGGCCGCCAGGGGCTCGGCCATGGCGCCCATCAACACCAGGCTGCGCACCAACCCGGGCGCTTCAACCGCCAAATGCTGCGCAATGATGGTGCCAAACGAATGACCCACCACATGCGCGCGCGTCACACCCAAAGATTCGCAAACGCGCAGCAGCGCCGCCACATGGGTGGCCACGCTCAATTGGCCTTTGTGGGGCGCGGTGTCGCCCAAGGCATAAGCGCGATGCGAGCGCGCCGCGCCAGGCAGCTCAGGCCGCACACAGCGAAAGCCCTCCAGCGCAGTCAACAGCGGCGTCCACACATTGAGGCTACCGCCCAGGCCGTGCACCAACAGCACTACGTCGCCATTGCCTCGGGCGTCTACTGCCATGCGATCGACCCACACCAGTGCCATGGACTCAGCCCTCTTGCACGAAGCGGTTTTCGATGGCGCCGATGCCATCGATCTCAATGCGAAACACATCGCCGTGGCGCAGCCAGCGCGGCGGTGAAAAACCCATGCCCACGCCTGCGGGTGTGCCAGTGGCAATCACATCGCCGGTGACCAATGTCAGGCTGCGCGAGAGGGTCTCGATCAGCGTGGGGATGTCGAAAACAAGGTCGCGAGTGTGTCCGTCTTGGCGCAACTCCGTCGAGCCGCCCGCTGGCGTGACCCACCCGCGTACTCTGGTATTTCGCCCGTCGAGTTCGTCAGCGGCGACGATCCACGGGCCCATGGGGCAAAAGGTGTCCATGCTTTTGCCCAGGTGCCATTGCTGGTGGCGCACCTGCACGTCACGCGCGGTGACGTCATTGACGATGGTGTAGCCCAGCACATGGTCCATGGCGCGGCTTTTGGGGATGTCGCGGCCCGGCTTGCCGATGATGACCGCCAGTTCGCTTTCATAGTCAATTTGCTCGGTCACGCGCGAGCCGGGCAGGCGCACGTCGTCGTGTGGGCCGATCACGGTTTGCGGCACTTTGCTGAATACGATGGGCCAGCCGTCATCAGCGGCAGGCGTGCCGGCAAACACGGTGGTGGCTAGCTCCTTGGCGTGTGCGCGGTAGTTGCGGCCCACGCAAAACAGGTTGCGCTGGGGGCGGGGCAAGGGGGCGCACAGGCGCACGGCATCCAGTGGCAAACGAGCGCCGTCGGGCGGGGGCAGGGCTTCGCCTGCGGTCAGCGCCTGCACCAATTCCAGGGCGCCCAGCTCGGGGTGAGCCACACGCAAGGGCGTGAGCTCGCGCCCGTCGACTGACACCGTGCCGACCTGGGCACGGCCTCCCCAGATCCAGCTGGCTAAGCGCATCGCGGTTTGTCTCCTGTGCCAGCCGCGTACTTGCGCGCGCTGGTCGTGGGCTCATCAAATTTGAGACTTGTGTCTCAAATTGGGATGGGTGCATCATAGGAAGCACTGCAGCGCAACAACAAGGTACTTCTTTCGCGTTGCGGCCCAGACAAACCCTGATGCCACGCCTGCCGCAACAACCCACGCGCAGCCCGCCACCGCCAAAGGCGGGGGTGAAGGCGTCCACCCACGCCTTGCTGCTGGACACCGCGATGGCGCTCATCAGGCAAGACGGCCATGTGCCCTCGGTGGCCGAGGTGGCGGTGCGCTCGGGTGTGTCGCGCGCCACCGCCTACCGATACTTCCCCAGCCGAAGTGCCTTGATCACGGCGGTGATGGATGCCTCACTGGGTCCGGCGGTGCGGTCGTTTGAATCCACCACCGAAGACCCGCGCCAGCGCTTGCACGAATTGTTTGTGACCACCTTCCCGCGCTTCGCCGAGTTCGAGCCGCAGATGCGCGCGGCGGCCCAGTTGTCGCTGGAGCAATGGGCCTTGGAGCGCGCGGGACTTTTGGAAGAAGAGCCCTACCGGCGGGGGCACCGGGTGCGCATCTTGGAGCATGCCTTGCAACCGCTGGCGGGGCGATTGCCATCGGCGGTGTTCCGGCGGCTGCACCAAGCGCTGTCGGTGGTGTACGGCATTGAGCCGCATGTCATCTTGAAAGACATTTGGGGCTTGGACAACCGCAGTGTGGAGCGGGTGGCCCTGTGGATGGCCAATGCCTTGCTGTCGGCGGCCTTGCACGAAGCACAAGGTTCGCTTGAACAGCCCGTGCCAGACGCTACAAAAAAAGTAGCTACTTCGGCCATAAAACAGGGCGCTGCAGCCCGAAAAACTTCTAAGGTTCAAGCAGCGCCCGCTCGGCGCTTTAAGCCACCGGCTGCTTGATGGCGCCCCGGTTCTCGCGCACATAGTCGCGCACCACGGCTTCAAAGCTGGCGTCGGCGTCCAAGCCCAGGGCCTTGGCACGAGCCCAGGCCACGTTGCCGGGCCAGGTGGCCACCAAGCGCGCAATGGCCGGGTCAGGCGTCCAATCCAAGAGGGCGTGCGCAGCGTCGCCACCCACGGTGCGCAAGGCTTGCGCCATTTCGCCCACGCTGGTGCGCAGGCTGGGCAGGTTCAGGGCGGTGAGCTGGCCCCAATCGGCGGCCGAGGCTTCAGCCGCGCGAATCAGGCCTTGCACCGTGCGCGCGGGTGAGGCAAGTGCCACCGGCGTCTCAGGCCCCACCGGCACTTGGGCGCGCAGGCCCGCCATCGGCTCGCGAATCATTCCCGACAAAAACCCAGACGCAGCGCCGTTGGGCCGCCCCGGGCGCACGCTCACGGTCATTAGCCGCGTGCCGCGGCCGCGCACAAAGCCCTTGCGGGTGTAGTCGGCCACCATCTGTTCGCCGATGAATTTTTGAATGCCATAGCTGCTTTGCGGCGTGGGCAGGGTGTCGTCTTCAATCAGCGCGGGCATGTCGCGGCCGGGCTGTTTGCCAAACACCGCCAGCGAGCTGGCAAACACCAGCACCGGTTGGGTGCCTGCGTGGCGCAGGCCCTCGAGCAACTGATGCGTGGCAGCAAAGTTGCTGCGCATGCCCAAATCAAAGTCGGCTTCGCATTCGCCGCTGACCGCCGCCGCCAGGTGGAACACCGCATGCGCCTCTTTCAGCGGCAGTGCGCCGGTGGCCAGTTGGTCATTGAGGTCGCCGCCCACAAAGCGCACGCGGGGGTCAGCGGCCAAATCGTCGGGGGGTGGGGCACGGTCGGCCAGGGTGACTAAGACGATCGGCGCAGCCGCTTGGCCATTGAGGCTCAAGCGGTCTTGGGCAAGCAGGGTGCGGGCCAAACGTGCACCTAAGAATCCACTGCCACCGGTGATCAAGATGTGCATGGGGTGTCTCCTCGAATTGTTCTGGGTTGTGACTAGGCTCGGCTCAATCGAAAGGCGGCTGTGCTGGCGCGCAGGTTGGGCCAGGTGTGGATGCGCTGGCCCTGGTGCACGCCGCAATGGTCGTCTACCCGGGCGCCACAGCGCTGAGCCAGGTCCAGAAAATCTCGGTGCGTGCCCACCCGGATGTTGGGCGTGTCATACCACTGAAAGGGCATGCGGGCAGTAACCGGCATGCGCCCGCGCAGCACGCTTAAGCGGTTGGGCCAGTGGGCAAAGTTGGGAAACGCCACGATGCCCATGCGCGCCACACGAATGGTTTCGCGCAGCATGGTGTCGGCGTTGCGCAGGTGCTGCAGGGTGTCGATTTGCAGCACCACGTCAAAGGCGTTGTCGTCAAACAGTTGCAGGCCGTCTTCTAAGTTGAGTTGCAGCACTTGCACGCCGCGCTGCACGCTGGCGAGCACATTGGCATCGTCAATTTCTACGCCGTAGCCGCTGCAGCCCCGGGTGTCGCGCAAATGGGCCAGCAGGCGGCCGTCGCCGCAGCCCAAGTCCAAGACCCGCGCGCCGGTGGGCACCCACTGAGCAATCAGGTCGAGCAAGGCGGGGTCTGAACTGTCGCCACTGGCGTGAAAGCGCGGCGTGGGGGTGTTGGTGCCGTCGGCGGGGTTCATGTGGTGATGCCCTCAAACGTGGCGCGCACCACATTCAGATAGCGAAGGTCTTCCAGCAAAAAGGCATCGTGTCCGTGCGGTGCGTCAATCTCGGCGTAGCTCACCGGATGCCGCCCACGCACCAGTGCGCGCACCAGCTCGCGGCTGCGGGCGGGCGAAAAGCGCCAGTCGGTGGAAAAGCTCACCAACAAGAATTTGGCCTGCGCTGCGGCCAAGGCGGCGGTCAGGTCACCACCGAAATCGCGGGCGGGATCAAAGTAGTCCAAGGCCCGGGTGATCAGCAGATAGGTGTTGGCGTCAAAGTACTCGGCGAACTTGTCGCCCTGGTGGCGCAGATAGCTCTCAATCTGAAATTCAATGTCTTGGGTGGTGTAGCGCAGGTCCAGGCCGTGGCGCAGTTCGCGGCCGAACTTTTCGTTCATCACGTCGTCGCTCAAATAGGTGATGTGGCCCACCATGCGTGCAATGCGCAGGCCGCGCTTGGGCACTACGCCGTGGCGGTAAAAGTGGCCGCCGTGGAAGTCGGGGTCGGTCACGATGGCGCGGCGCGCCACTTCATTAAAGGCGATGTTCTCGGCCGTGAGGTTGGGGGCGCTGGCAATCACCAGCGCGTGGCGCACGCGCTCGGGGTGCTGCAATGTCCAGCTCAGTGCCTGCATGCCGCCTAAGCTGCCGCCCATCACCGCAGCCAAGGTGTCGATGCCCAGGGCATCGAGCAAGCGGGCTTGGGCGTTGACCCAGTCTTCCACGGTGACCACCGGAAAGTCAGCGCCCCAGGGGTGGCCGCTAGCTGGGTTGGTGTGCATGGGCCCGGTGCTGCCAAAGCAGCTACCCAGGTTGTTGACGCCGATGACAAAGAAGCGGTTGGTGTCCAGCGGTTTGCCCGGGCCCACCATGGTGTCCCACCAGCCGACTTCATCGGGCTGGTCGGCGTAGCGGCCCGCCACGTGGTGGGAGGCGTTCAGCGCGTGGCACACCAGCACCGCGTTGCTGCGTGCGGGGTTGAGCGTGCCGTAGGTTTCAAATCGCAACTGATAGTCGGCCAAGCTCGCGCCGCTGCGCAGCGCCAAAGGGGCGGCGAAGTGCTGAGACTGTGCAGTGGCAATCAGCGGCGAAAACGCAGACGGCGACATGGAAAAACGCCCGACGGGCAAGCAAAAATGGCCACAAAAAACCCGGCGCCGCCAAACGCGGGGCCGGGTTCTGGGAGAGCCTGCTCACGTCGGTTTAGCGGCATTTGTTAAAGCGCCCGCAAGCTGATGCAAATCGGCGCTGTGTCTGCGTCAAAGTATAGCCAGCTCGTGCCCGGCGCCATGCCTTGTGCGGCGGGAGCACTCCGGGGGCCGTTCGTGCGGGACGGGCGGCGCGGGCTCACCCTGCCGCCATGTCGGGAATTTGTCACACTTTTTTTTGTGGCCAGTCAGATAATGAGGCCGCAGGGTCTTGTCAAGTGTTTGCCATGGAAAAGTGGGCAAGCCGAGCGGGCCCAGCGGTTGCGGTGATCGGTCAGTGAGCGTGCCTGCGTCAGCTCTGTGAACAGCGTCGTGCGGACTCCATCGCTTTTTTTGTGTGTCTTGAGAGGAGTCCCTCTTCATGGGAAACCGTTTGTACGTGGGCAATCTGCCCTATCAGTTGCGCGACAACGACCTGCAGCAAGCCTTTGGCGCGTTTGGCAATGTCACCAGTGCCAAGGTGATGATGGAACGCGACACCGGCCGCTCAAAAGGCTTCGGTTTTGTGGAAATGGCCACCGACGCAGAAGCGCAAGCTGCTATTGAAGGCATGAACGGCCAGCCCTTGGGCGGCCGCAGCTGTGTCGTCAATGAAGCCCGCCCGATGGAAGCCCGGCCCCCGCGCAGCGGTGGGTTTGGCGGCGGTGGCGGCGGCTTTGGCGGCGGTGGTGGCAGCGGCGGCGGCGGTTTCGGTAGTGGCCGAGGCGGCGGCGGCGGTGGTGGTTACGGCGGTGGCGGCGGCGGCGGCGGTCGCGGCGGCTATGGTGGTGGTGGTGGTGGTGGCGGCGGCGATGGCGGCTTTCGCAGCCCCTACGGCAGCGGCCCGCGTGGCGGCGGCGGCGGTGGCCGCGGCGGCAACGGCGGTGGCAACAGCTACTGATTAGGTTCCTTTTGATCCCTGGCGCACAGCCCTAGGCCGGTGCGCCAAACCCCCGCAACCCGCTCGGCTCGCAGTCGCAGCGGGTTGTTGCTTTTGGGGGCTAGTGCGAACAGCGGTGGAGCGCACCAGGGCCCCGGCATAGGTTGCCGAAAATGGCCTCTGCGCCCGTCAATAGGGCGCAAGCAGCTACGTTATTTGTAGCGCTCGGGGCGCACCACCTGCACATCGGCAAAGTACAGCACCAGGCTGTGGTGGGGGGCGTACTGCGCCATGACGTGCTCAGCCAAGGCGTCAGCCACTTCCGCGGTGCACACGGTTTTGAACTCGATGCTGCGGTCGGCGTCCCAGCCGCCTTCGCGCTCATGTTGGGCGCCGCCGCCGCGCACGTCCCATACGGTGTAGCCCAAGGCGCCCAAGCGGCGCGCGTCGGCCACGAGGCGCTTTTCAAGTACGGCTTCGGTGATGATGACCAGCAGCCGTCGGGGATGTTTGGCAAGGCTCATGGCGCGTGTCCTTCTGCTGTGTGCATCAAGCGGCCCAGGCCCGCGCCAGGTACAGGTACACCGGCACGCCTAGCAAGATGTTCAAGGGAAACGTCACGCCCAAGGCGGCGGCGATCGACAGGGCCGCATTGGCCTGCGGCACGGCAATGCGCATGGCGGTGGGGGCAGCGATGTAGCTGGCGCTCGCGGCCAAGGTGCCTAGCAAGGTGGCGCCGCCCACCGTCAGGCCCATGGCCGTGCCCAGCGCCACGCCCACCGCGCCCAGCGCCAGCGGGGCGATGAGGGCAAAGCCCACCAGGCGTGCGCCGTGGCGCTTTAAGTCGCCGAGCCGGGCGCCCGCCACCAAGCCAAGTTCCAATAAAAACAGCGCCAGCACGCCTTTGAACAAGCCTTCAAACACCGGCTTGATCGGCGCCACACCCTCGTCGCCCATCACTGCGCCAATGGTGATGCCGCCCGCCAACAGCAGCACGCTTTTGCCAAACAGCACGTCGTGCGCCAGCGTCTTCCAATCAATCGCGGCGGCTTGGCTGTCGCTACGCTTTAAGGCCATGCGCGCCAAGATGATGCCTGTGATGATGCCCGGCGCCTCCATCACCGCCACCCACAGCGCGGCGTGGGGTTCATGGGGAATGTTGTAGCGCAGCAGATAGGCCTGGGCCACCGCAAAAGTGACCACGCTGACCGACCCATAATGCGCCGCCACAGCCGCCGCATCCACGCCGTTTAGGCGCACCACGCTGCGCAAAATGGGCGCCAGCACCAGCGGAATCACAAAGCCCAGCGCCATGCAGGCCGCAATTTGTGGCAACAAGGCGGCCATCGGCTGGCGGCTGAGCTCCAGGCCGCCCTTCAGTCCAATGGCCAGCAGCAAGTAGATCGACAAGGTTTCATACAAAGCCCCGGGCAGCGACAAATCGCTTTTGACCAGCCGGGCCAACAAGCCCAGCAAAAAGAACAGCACGACAACGTCGAGCATCAAGCGCCCCCCGCCGGGCCGCCGGGCCCAGGCGGACTGCTGGCGGCGCTGCTTTGGCGCGGCTTGCGAGCACGTCCGGCCAAGGCGCGGTCATACAGGCTGTTGGGCAACGCGCGCAACAACTTGGCCACCACGCCCATCTGCCACGGAATCACGCGGTAGCTGGTGCCCGCTTCAATGGCGGCAAAGGCTTGCTCGGCAAAGGCGTCCACCGGCATCAAAAAGGGCATGGAATAGGGGTTCTTTTGGGTGAGCGGGGTGTCGATGTAGCCAGGGCAAATCGTCACCACCTGCACCCCGTGCGGGCGCATTTCGCCGCGCAGGCTTTCGCAGTAGCTGATGACAGCCGCTTTGCTGGCGCAGTAGGCGCCATGCCCCGGCAGGCCGCGAATACCCGCCACGCTGCCAATGCCCACCAGCGTGCCGCTACGCCGCGCCGCCATGGGCGCCACAAAGGGGTGAAAGGTGGCGGCCAGGCCGATGTTGTTGGTGGCCAGGGTGCGCGCCAGCACGTCCAGGTCATCGCGCTCGGCGGTGTCCATGCCCACGCTGATGCCCGCGTTGGCAATCACCACATCAGGCACGCCTTGCTGCGCCACACAGGCCTGACCGGCGGCCACGATGCTGTCGATGTCGGCCACATCAGCGCTATATATTTGATAGCTGTTTGGGCTTATTTTGAGCGCGCTGGCCCAGGATTGCACTTCTTGTGTGCGGCGTGCCACCAGCGCCAGCCGGTAGCCTGCTGTCAAAAAGCGCGCGGCCAGCGCCTGGCCAATGCCGCTGGACGCCCCGGTGATAAAAACCAGTCGTGTCATGCCAATGGCTCCGAATACGTGAGGGTGTCAGGGGCGGGGGGCGAGCGTGCCGCGCACCCGGCCGCGCAGTTCCAGCACCCGCGCTTGGTTGTCAAACGCCAAGTTGTCGGCGGTAAAGCGATCGGTGCCCCGGGTGAGCAGCACGGGCTGGTCGCTCAACACCCGCTCGTCGCGCGCAAACACATGCAAAAACTCACCGGCAAATGACACCGGCGCTTCCGCATCTGGCCGCTTGGCCGCGCGGTTAGGAGGCGCGGGCGCTGGTTCGCGCTGTAAGCGGGCGTTGCCGAAGAGCTTGACTTCGCTGCCGTCGCCATTGCTCAGCGCGCGGTCGGCCGCCGCCGTGCTGACGCGGCCCTGCACGTCCACCGAGCGCATGCGCACCTGCTCAATCTCCAGCGTATCGCTGTCAGGGAAATGGCGGGCTTGCTTGCCGTGCACTTCGCTGATCAGGCGCCCTGTGGCGTCAAAGCTGCGCACCGCAAAGTCTTGCAGGGTGTAGTCGGGGTCTTTGCGAACGGGCTTGGCTGGGCCTGCTTCAATCACGGCAGGCGCGGTACGGACCAGCCAGTAGGTGCCCAGGGCCAGCACGCCCATCACCAGCAAAGGCAGGTAGATGCTGAGCACATCTAGGCCACGGGCCAGCATGCGCCTAGCGCCACGGCGCTGGCTCATGGTGGGGGCTCCACGGGCGCAGTGCCCAGCGCCCGCGCCAGGGCCCGGGCATAGGCGCCGTGCGCGGCCAACAGCACGTCGCACAACTCGCGCACCGCACCCTGGCCACCGGCTGAAGGTGTGATCCAGTGGGCCCGTTGCCGCACCTCGATATGGGCGTTGGGCGGCGCCACCGCCAAGCCAGCTTGGGTGAGCAAGGGCAGATCGGGCCAGTCGTCGCCCATGGCGCAGGCATCAGACCACTGCAGGCCCAACTCGCCCAGCAGCTTCATGGCGGCGGGGGCCTTGTCTTCGGTGCCGAGCACCCGATGGCTTACACCCAAGGCGTCCAAGCGCGCGCGCAGGGCAGGCGAATCGCGGCCGGAAATGACGGCCGGCACGATGCCCGCTGCCGCAATCAGTTTGATGCCATGGCCGTCCAGGGTGTGAAAGGCTTTGAGCACTTCGCCCTCAGCACCAAAAAAGAGGCGGCCATCTGTGAGTACGCCGTCCACATCCAACAGCAGCATCCGCACCGCTTGGGCGCGCAGCAGCAAGGCAGGGTCAAATGATTGGGCGGGGCGGGGCTGCGCTGACGCCATGGACGCTGTGTGGGCTGACATGTCAGATCACCTTGGCGCGCATCAAGTCGTTGGCATTCACCGCGCCCACCAAACGGCCCTGCGGGTCAACCGCCAGCACCAGGGTGATGCGCCGTTGCTCCATCAGCTCGGCGGCGTGCACCGCCAGCACATCGGCTGCGATGGTGGTGGGGGTGGGGTTCATCACTTGCTGGGCAGTCTGGCTGCGCAGATCGGCGCCACGCTCCACCATGCGGCGCAAATCACCGGTGGTGAACAAGCCCAACAGGCGCTGTTGATCGTCCACCACCATGGCCGCACCCAGGCCTTTGGCGCCCATCGCGCGCATCAGATCGCCAAAGTTGGCCTGGGGGCCGACAGTTGGCAGATCGTCGCCGGTGCGCATGACATCGCTTAGCAAGGTGAGCAGCTTGCGCCCCAAGCTGCCGCCGGGGTGCGAGCGGGCAAAGTCTTCGGGCTTAAAGCCGCGTGCGTCCAGCAACGCCACCGCCAGCGCGTCGCCCAGGGCCAGCTGCGCGGTGGTGCTGGCCGTGGGGGCGAGGTTGAGCGGGCAGGCCTCCCGCGCCACGCTGCTGTCTAGCACCACCTGGGCATGTCGCGCCAACGTGGAGCTGGGGTTACCGGTGATGACCACCAGCCCAATGCCTTGGCGGGCCAGGGTGGGCAGCAGCGCGCTGAGCTCATCGCTTTCGCCGCTGTTAGACAAGGCCACCACCACATCGCCCGTTTGCAGCATGCCTAAGTCGCCATGGCTGGCTTCGGCCGGGTGCACAAAGAACGCGGGTGTGCCGGTAGACGCCAAAGTAGCCGCCACCTTGCGACCAATGTGGCCGCTTTTGCCCATGCCCATCACCACCACGCGGCCAGTGGTTTGCAAGATGAGGTGGACCGCCTGCACAAAGCGCTCATCCAGCCGATCGGCCAAGGCCGCCACAGCCTGGGCTTCGATCTCGAAGGTCAGACGGGCTTGGTTCAGCACGTCGTTTGAAGGGGGCAGCGCACGCGGCGGGCTCGTCATGCACAAATTCTATCGATGGGGCTTGTGGCTAACATGCTCCCATGGGCTCGCTTGATCTGACGCTGCTGTATTTGCTGGCCGCTGTGCTGGCGGTGGTGGCCTGCCGCCAACTGCATTTGCCCGCCGTACTGGGCTACCTGGCCGTGGGTGTGGTCATCGGGCCCAACGCCCTGGCGTTGGCGCAAGACTCCGAAGGCGTGCGCTACCTGGCTGAGTTTGGCGTGGTGTTCTTGATGTTCGTGATTGGGCTGGAATTCAACCTGCCCAAGCTGCGTGCCATGCAGCGCCACGTGTTTGGCTTAGGCGGCCTGCAAGTGGGCTTGACGCTGGTGGTCGGCACGGCGGCCGTGGCGCTGACGGCGTGGTTGTGGCCTGCGGGGCTGTGGGGCCTGAGCTGGCAAAGCGGCTTGGCGCTGGCGGGCGCCATGGCCATGAGCAGCACCGCCATCGTCATCCGTTTGATGGCCGAGCGGCTAGAGCTGGAAACCGAGCACGGCAAGCGCGTGGTGGGCGTGCTGCTGTTTCAAGACTTGGCGGTGGTGCCGCTTTTGGTGTTGGTGCCTGCGCTGGGCGCGCCTGCGGATCAGCTGGCCACCGCGCTGGGTTGGGCGGCGCTGAAGGCGGCGGTGCTCATCACCGTGTTGTTGACTGGCGGACAGTGGTTGATGCAATGGTGGCTGACCCAGGTGGCCCGTCGCAAGAGCGAAGAGCTCTTTGTGCTCAACGTGTTGTTGATCACGCTGGGCCTGGCCTGGTTGACCGAGCACGCAGGCCTGAGCCTGGCGCTGGGCGCGTTCATCGCTGGCATGTTGATTTCAGAAACGCCGTACAAGCACCAGGTGGAAACCGACATCCGGCCGTTTCACGACGTGTTGCTGGGCCTGTTTTTCATCACGGTCGGCATGTTGCTGGATTGGCGCTTGGTGCTGGAGCGCTGGCCCCTGGTGCTGCTGCTTTTGGTGGTGCCTGTAGCCTTCAAGTTGGTGCTGGTGACGGTGCTGGCCCGGGTGTTGGGGGCCACCCAGGGTGTGGCCTTGCGCTCGGGGCTCTACTTGGCGCAGGCGGGTGAATTCGGCTTTGTCTTGCTGACTTTGGCGCAGGCCAACCGCCTGATACCGGCGGAGCTCATCAACCCGGTGCTGGCGGCCATGGTGCTGTCGATGCTGGCCACGCCGCTCATCATCCAGTGGAGCAACCGCATCGTGATGCGGCTGGTGGCCAGCGAATGGATGCAGCAGTCGCTGCAAATGACGCAAATCGCTCGCAAGTCCATCAACGCCAACCGGCACCTGATCATTTGCGGCTATGGCCGCTGCGGGCAAAACTTGGCGCGCATGCTGGAGGCTGAGCATTTGGCCTACATGGCGCTAGACATGGACCCCGACCGCGTGCGCCTGGCTGCCGCTGCGGGTGACTCGGTGGTGTACGGCGACGCCGGCCGGCTGCAGGCGCTGATGGCCGCAGGCTTGAGCCGCGCCAGCGCGGTGGTGGTCACTTACCTCGACACCCCGGCCGCGCTCAAAGTGCTGCGCCATGTGCAAGAGCACGCCCCACATGTACCGGTGGTCGTGCGCACCCAGCATGACCACGACTTAGAAAAGCTCCTGGCCGCTGGCGCCACCGAAGTGGTGCCTGAAGCCATCGAAGGCTCTTTGATGTTGGCCAGCCACGCCTTGGCCTTGGTGGGCGTGCCCATGCGCCGGGTGTTGCGCACCGTGCAAGACCAGCGCGACGCGCGCTACGGCCTGCTCCGCGGGTTTTTTCATGGCGCCGACGACGACACCACCGAGGAAGACCGCGACCATGAGCGGCTGACCACCCTCACCTTGCCATTGGGCGCGCGGGTGTTGGGCCGCCGCGTGTCAGAAGTCGGGCTGCAGGCCATGCAGGTGCAGGTGGTCAATGTGCGCCCTGCTCGCGGCGGCGCGGTGCGCTTGGCCGACGACCCGGTGCTGGCTGAAGGCGACACCCTGGTGCTGTCGGGTCGCCCGACCGATTTGGCGCACGCTGAAACGGCCCTGATGCGCAAGTAGCCACACGCAGCAGGGGCAATAGCTCGGCGGTGACAATTCGGCCCGGCGCTTCCATCCCGGAGCCCGTTGAACTGTTGCTGTGGAGAGTTCCGCCATGGATCGTCGCGTTTTCTTGGGTGCTGGCATGGCCGGTGCCGCCGCCCTTACGTTTTCTTCTGTCTGGTCACAAAGCACCCCTCAAGCGGGCCCACCGACGCTGCCGGAAGTGGGCTTTCGCCGCATGAAACTGGGCAACATGGAGCTGATCGCCCTGAACGACGGCGCGGTGCGCCGCCCGCTGGGTGAAGAGTTCGTGCGCAATGTGCCGCTGGAGCAAGTGCGCAGCTTGTTGTCGTCACAGAACCTGCCCACCGATTTCATTGAAATTCCTTTCAATGCCTTCATGGTGGTCTCGGGCAACCAGCGGGTGCTGTTTGATACCGGCTTTAACGACAACGGCGGGGCCACCACCGGCCGCCTGGTGGCCAACATGGCCGCTGCGGGCTTCAAACCCGAAGACATCACTCAGGTGGTGATCAGCCACTTTCACGGCGACCACATCAACGGCGTGCGCAACAAGGCGGGCGCCTTGGTGTTCCCACGTGCGCGCATCCATGTGCCCGCACCGGAGTGGGCCTTTTGGATGGACGACGCCCGCATGGCGTCGGCACCGCAAGCCATGCAGCCCGCCTTCCAGGGCGTGCGTCGCGTGTTCAACGGCATTCCCGCCGAGCAGCTCAACCGCTTTGATCCGGGCGCTGATTTGTTGCCGGGCATTCAATCGGTGGCGGCCTACGGCCACACGCCGGGCCACACCTTGTTCACGGTGAAGTCTGAGGGCCAGGGCTTTGCGTATCTGGCTGACCTGACCAACATCCCCAGCCTGTTTGCCCGCAGCCCCGATTGGGCGGTGCAGTTCGATATGGACGCCGAAATGGCCCGCCAAACCCGCCGCCGCATGTTCGAGATGGTGGTGCGCGAGAAGCTGGTGGCCGGTGGCTACCACTTCCCCTTCCCGGCATTTGGCACGGTAGAGCCCATGGGTAACGGCTACCAGTTCCGCCCGGTGGCCTAAAGCCCCAAGCCACAGAGCTGGCCGATACTTGGGGGCGCGTGGTTTCACGCGCCCTTTTTTGTTGCCCACGCTCACTGCACCGAGGCCCGCCATGTCGATTGAGCTTGATCCCCAACATATCAGCGACTACTTGCGCAGCCACATCCGCACCGTGCCCGATTGGCCCGCGCCGGGCGTGCAGTTTCGCGATATCACCCCGCTGCTGCAAAAGCCCCGGGTGTTTCGGGTGTTGATTGACGCGTTTGTGCACCGCTACATGGAAGCTGCTCGCAGGCCCGACGTGGTGGCGGGGCTGGATGCGCGCGGTTTCATCATCGGATCGGTGGTGGCCTATGAGCTGGGCCTGGGCTTTGTGCCAATTCGCAAAAAGGGCAAGCTGCCTTTCACCACGGTGGAAGAAACCTACGAGCTTGAGTACGGCAGCGCCACGGTCGAGCTGCACACCGACGCGGTAGAGCGCGGCCAAAAGGTGTTGCTCATTGACGACCTGATTGCCACTGGCGGCACCATGATGGCGGGCAAAAAGCTGTTGGAAAAGCTGGGCGCCCAAGTCATCGAAGGGTGCGCCATTGTGGATTTGCCCGAGTTGGGCGGCTCACAGCGGCTGCGCGGCGATGGGCTGGCGGTGCACACACTGGTGGCGTTTGACGGCCATTAGCGGCGTGGGCGCTGCCTGCACCCGAAGCTTCGCGTTCACTCAGGGCTTACAAGTCGCCGTATTGGGTGCTGCTTAAGCCCGCACCGTCGTCGTCGCGCTTGGCAGGCTTGGCGGCGGTGCTGGGGTGAATCGATTGCGCCACGTCGGCACCGCCGTCGCGCGCTTGCTGCAAGGCGTTCTTGAAGGCGGTGACTTCGTCGGCTTCAATCGGATCAAAGCGCTCGCCGCTGCGGTCTAGCGGCGCCGCCGCCGTGGTGGCGCCCCATTCCAAGGGTGCCGGGCGGCTGGGCGTGGGCGCTCGGTGCGCCAAGCCTGCGACCGTGTTGGACGCCGTCACGCCAGGCACCGCTTGGCTGCCCACCGCCACCACCTGGTCGGTCCAGCGCCAATACACGGC
>JAAFIY010000067.1 GCA_013297985.1 Comamonadaceae bacterium
TTGACGCCGAAATCGTGCCCGTCACCATCCCCCAAAAGAAGGGCGACGCCATCGTCGTGAAGGCCGACGAACACCCCCGCGCCACCACGCTGGAAGCGCTGGCCAAGCTCAAGGGCGTGGTCAAGCCCGACGGCAGCGTGACCGCAGGCAATGCCAGCGGCGTGAATGACGGCGCCGTGGCGGTGTTGCTGGCCAGCCAGGCCGCAGCAGCCAAACACGGTTTGACGCCCCGCGCCCGGGTGGTGGGCATGGCCACGGCGGGGGTAGCGCCGCGCATCATGGGTATTGGCCCCGCGCCCGCCACGCAAAAGGTGTTGGCGCAAACCGGCTTGAGCTTGGCGCACATGGACGTCATTGAGCTCAACGAAGCCTTTGCCGCCCAAGGGCTGGCGGTGCTGCGCCTATTGGGCCTGCAGGACGATGACCCACGTGTGAACCCCAACGGCGGCGCCATCGCCTTGGGCCACCCCTTAGGTGCTAGCGGCGCGCGGCTTGTGACCACCGCCGTCAACCAATTGCATGCCACCGGCGGCCGCTACGCGCTGTGCACCATGTGCATTGGGGTGGGACAGGGCATTGCGCTGATCGTTGAGCGCGTCTGACGCCCTTGGCTGTGCGGGTTTGTCCCTGCACACGTTGCGGGGGCTGAAAAACTCCTTTTCCGCCGCCCAGGTTGTCACCGCCCGGGCGGCTGGCCACACTCTGGGGCGTGAATACCCAACCTGACCCTCGCACCGCCTCGGCGGTCAATCAGCGCCGTCGGGCGCTGCTGCTGGCCACACCGTGGCTGCCCGCTTCGTTGCTGGGCTGCGCGGGTGGGCACATGCCCACGCCCGCCCCCGTTCACCCGCTGCAGGTGGTGAGCTTTGGGGGTGGCTTCAACCTGCCCCTGTGGGCCGCGCGTGATCGCGGGTTTTTTGCTCAGCATCGCGTCAACCCCACGCTGCACATCACGCCCGATTCACGCGGCTTGTTTGGCGGCTTGATGGACGGCCGCTATCAGGTGGCCATCACTGCGCTCGACAACATCGTGGCCTATCAGGAAGGCCAGGGCGAACAGCGCTTTGCCACTGCGCCCGACTTCTTCGCCTTCATGGGCTCTGACGACGGATTTTTAAGTCTGGTGGGCGCGCCAGATGTGGCCAGCATCGCCGACTTGCGTGGCAAGACGGTGTCGGTAGACGCCATGAGCAATGGTTTTTCGCTGGTGCTGCGCGAAATGCTGGCCCGCCATGGCCTAAAAGATTCCGACGTGCAATGGGCCCGCGCAGGTGGCACCGACCGCCGTTTTGCCGCCTTGATGGAGCGCCAACACAGCGCCACCATGCTGCGCGCGCCTTTTGACATTCAGGCCCAGGCCCGTGGCTTTCGGGTGTTGGCCACCACAGCGGAGGTGATTGGCCCGTATTTGGGCATCTGCGGCGCGGCCCGACGCAGCTGGGCGCAAGCCAATCGCGATGCCACCGTGGGCTTTATCCGCGCCTATCGCGATGGGATTCGCTGGCTAAAAATGCCCACCAACCGCGAAGCAGCCATCACGCTGCTGCAAGCCAACCAGTCAGGTTTGAGCCGCGAGGTGGCGCAGGCCTCATGCGAACGCATGCTGCACCCGCTGCGCGGTTTTTTCTCTGATGTGCCGCTGGATCCGCAGGGCGTGCGCGCGGTGATGGACTTGCGCAGCCGCTTGGGCGAGCCGCCCCGCGCGCTCACCGACCCGAATCGCTACACCGACAACAGCTACTGGATGCAGGCCATGCAGGCCTGAACCTTCATTTTTTGACATTTGAATCAGGAACCTGCAATGAGTGCCTCAATTGGATGGATCGGCCTGGGCCGCATGGGCGAGGCCATGGTCAAGCGCCTGCTCAAAGCAGGCCACGCGGCGCGAGTGTGGAACCGCACCGCAGCCAAGGCGCAACCATTGGTGGAATATGGCGCGCAAGTGGTTGCCAGCAAGCTGGACTTGGCCAGTTGCGACACCGTGTTCACCATGGTGTCCACCACCGATGATCTAAAAGACGTGCTGTTTGGCGAAGGCGGCTTGGTGACTGGCGCCAAGCGGCCACGGGTGGTGATTGACAGCTCGTCCATCTCTCAAGAAGGCTCGGCCGAAATTCGCGCGCAGCTCGAAGGCCTGGGCGTGGCGTATTTGTGCGCCCCGGTGTCTGGCAATGCCAAGGTGGCCAAAGCGGGCAAGCTGCTGGTGGTGGCATCGGGCCCCAAAGCGCTGTACGACGCCAATGAAGCCTACTTGGCCGCCATGGCCCGCAAGGTGATGTGGGTGGGTGAGGGTGAATTGGCGCGGGTGTGGAAGATTGCGCACAACACCATGTTCGGCGTGATCATCCAAAACCTGTGCGAGATCACCGTGCTGGCCGAGAAAGCAGGCATCCCCCGCCATGTGTTTTTGCAAAGCATCAATGACTCGGTGCTGGGCAGCATGTACACCCGCTACAAAACGCCCATGCTGTCCAACCTGACCTTTGATCAGGTCACCTTTACCCCCAAGCTGCTGCTCAAAGACATGGACTTGGGCCTGGGTGCGGCCAAGGCCCACGGGGTGGCCATGCCCGCAGCGGCTGCCACCCGTGAATCGGTAGCCCGCATGGTGGGTCGGGGCTATGACGACATCGACTTTGCGGCGCTGCTGATTGAAACCGCCGCCGACGCAGGCCTGAGCTTGAAGCCCGATGGCCTCACCTTGAGCGACGGGCTCGAGTCTTGAGCACTCGCACCCTCATCCGCGGCGCGGCCATCGTCAGCATGGACGCTGCGGGCGATTTGCCCGAAGGCGACTTGCTCATCAGCGGCAGCCGCATCGTCGATATCGCGCCGCGTCTGCATGTGGATGACGCTGCGGTGGTGGATGCACGCGGCTGCATCGCCATCCCCGGCTTGGTCAATGCGCACATGCACACCTGGCAAACCGCTTTGCGCGGCTTGGCGGCCAACTGGACGCTGCTCGAATACTTTCAGCAAATGCACGCGGGCATGGCCACGGTGTTCCAGCCCGATGACTTGTATGTAGCCACCCTGGCCGGTGCGCTCAACCAGCTCAACTGCGGCACCACCACACTGGTGGATTGGTGCCACAACAACCGCACCCCGGCGCACAACGACGCGGCAGTGGCCGGCTTGTTGGAAAGCGGCATCCGCGCGGCCTTTTTCCACGGCACGCCCAAGCCCGATCCCAAGCCGGGAGAACGCCCTTTTTGGGAAACACCGCATCCCCGCCACGAAGTCGAGCGCTTGCTAAAGGCGCACCAAGGCAATGAACTGCTCAGCGTGCATGCCGCAGTGCTGGGCCCGCACTACAGCACGCTGGATGTGGCCCTGCATGACTTCGCCATGGCCCGTGATTTGGGCGTGGTGGCCTCGCTGCACCAGGGCGGTGGCTCCGCCCGAACGCCGGATGGCTGGGCGCGCCTGGAATCCGCAGGGCTGTTGGGGCCGCACATCAACATCGTGCACGGCCATGCGCTGGACGATGATCAGTTCAAGCGTTTTTGCGATCTGGGCATGAGCTTTTCAGCCGCTGCTGAAAACGAAATGACCCAGGGCCATGGCCATCCTGTGACCGGCCGATTGCGTACGCTGGGGCATGCGCCCTCTTTGGGTGCGGACCTGGAAAGCGTCATGGGCGGCGACATGCTCACCCAAGCCCGCGTGGCCTTGGGCATGCAGCGCAGCCTGGACAACGTGGCCCACCGGGCCGCGCACGGCAGCATTCCGCCCACCAGCACTGTACGCACCCGCGAAGCCCTGGCTTGGGTGACGGTGGAAGGCGCGCGCATGCTGGGCCAGCTAGACCGCATTGGCAGCCTGGCGCCCGGCAAGCAAGCCGATCTGGTGCTGATCCGCGCCAACATGCTCAACATGCAGCCGGTGCACGACTGGGTGAACACGGTGGTGATGCAAACCACCCTGGCCAATATCGATAGCGTGATGGTGGCCGGGGTCTGGAAAAAGCGCCACGGCCAACTGCTGCAGCCTGGTGTGCCAGCGCTGCTGGATCGCCTGCGTGCGTCGGGCCAACGCATCGCCAGCGCTTTGGGCCCTGCAGCCGTAGCGGCTTGACGCACCTGCTGATACTACAAAAAAGATAGCTGCTAGCGGCCTATTCATGGGCGAAAGCGCCCGGTTGAGTTCAACAAGACCCAAGGAGACAAGCACATGCATCGTCGACACCTTTTGCAGGCCACTGCCGCTACTGCCGTCACCGGCCTGTTGCCCGCGTGGCAGCCCGCTGGGGCCCAAACGCCCTGGCCCAGCAAGCCGATTCGATTTGTGGTGCCTTTCACTGCAGGCAGCGGCACCGACCTGATTGCCCGTGCGGTGGGCGAAGCCCTGTCGCGCAGCCTGGGCCAGCAGATCGTGGTGGAAAACCGGCCGGGCGCGGGCGGCACCATCGCCGCAGCCGCCGTGGCCAAGGGTGATGCAGACGGCCACACGGTGCTGGTGCATTCATCGGGCCATGCGCTCAACCCGGCCATCTACCCCAACCTGAGTTATGACACCACCCGCGACCTGACCGGTATCACCCCGCTGGCCGCCTTGCCCAATGTGCTGGTGGTCAACCCCGCCAAGGGTTGGAAGACCCAGGCCGAATTGGTAGCAGCAGCCAAGGCACGGCCCGGCGCGCTCAACTTTGCATCCGCTGGCACCGGCAGCGCTAGCCACCTCAATGCAGAGAAGTTTCGACTGCGGGCGGGGTTTGACGCGCTGCACGTGCCCTATCGCGGCACGCCAGAGGCCATCACCAACGTCATTGGCGGCTCCAATGATTTCTTCTTTGCACCCATGGCGTCTGCACTACCCTTGATCCGCGAAGGCCGCTTGCAGGCCTTGGCCGTGAGCACGCCCCAGCGCAACGCGGCCCTGCCCAATGTGCCCACCACCGTGGAGGCAGGTGTGCCTGGCAGCGACTACACCTTCTGGGTGGGCATGATCGTGGCCAGTGGCGTACCTGCCGCTGTGCAGCGCCGCCTGCATGAGGAAACCCTGAAGGTGCTGGCCAGCGCAGAAATCAAAGACCGCCTCAACCGCAGCGGCGCCGACCCAATGCCCATGGCGCAAGACGCCTTTAACGCGTTCATCCGCACCGAAATGGAAGCGGCGGCCACGATTGCCCGCGCCGCTGACTTAAAAGCGCAATGAACGCCCTGCAGCAGGCCTCAAGCGACCGAGTTCACCACCAGCGAGTGGTGGTAATGGGCGCGGGCAAGATGGGCTTGCCGATGGCGCTGCATTTGCAACACGCAGGCCACACCGTCACTGTGTGTGACCCCGATCCCCAACGCCAAAAGTTAGCTCAAGACAGCGGCCTGCGCGCACAAGCCAATGCGGCGCAGGCGCTGAGCCTTGCGCAGGTGGTGGTGTCGTCTCTGCCGCACGACGCGGCGCTGCTGCAAGTGTCAGCTCTTGTGGCCCAAGCTGCCCCGCGCGGGGCGCTGTTTGTGGACACCAGCACGGTATCTGTCAGCGCGTCGGCTCAAGCCGCTTTGCCATTACACGCAGCTGATGTGGCGTATCTGCGCGCCACGGTATCGGGCAACAACAAAATGGCTGAAGCCGCACAGCTCACGGTGATGGCCAGCGGCCCCCGCAACGCCTATGACCAGGCCCTGCCATTGCTACAAACCTGGGGCGCCACGCAGTTCTATTTGGGTGCAGCTGAAGAAGCCCGCCTGATGAAGCTGGTGGTGAACCTCTTGATTGCCCAAACCAGCGCCATGTTGGCCGAAGCGCTGACACTGGGCCAAAAGGGCGGCCTGCAATGGGCGGATATGTGGCAAGTGATCGGGGCTAGCGCGGTGGCGTCGCCCATCGTGCGGGCCAAGGCGGCGCAACTGAGCCAGCACGACTACAGGCCCACCTTCACCGTGCAGCAAATGATGAAAGACGTCGGCTTGATCTTGCAAGCCGGGGCCGATGTGCAAACCCCGCTGCCGCAAACCGCCCTGACCGCACAAAACCTGCTGGCGGCCTGTGCGCAGGGCGATGCGGCCCTGGACTATGCCGCTGTCATCCGCGTGGCGCAGCGCCAGGCAGACTTAGGTGCGACCTAGCGCCCTATAGCTGCAGGCGGCTTGTCCATTTGCGTTCGTAGTCATTGCGTTCAAATTCGCCCACCATAAAGTCAATAAAGCTGCGCACCTTGGCCGACAAGTGCTTGCGGCTGGGGTAAGCAATGTTGATGGTCAGGCGAGGCAGATCCCAGTCATCCAGCACCGGCACCAGGCGGCCCGCCACGATGTCGTCGTAGACGATGTAGCTGGGCTGAATCAAGATGCCCAGGCCTTGCAGCGCAGCGGCGCGCAGAATTTGCCCGTCGTTGCTTTCAAGCAGCCCTTGCACGCTGGCCACCACGGTTTGCTCGCCCTGGGTCAGGCGCAGTTCATTGGGGTTGTTGGCGTACACATACACCAGCAAGGCATGGGCAGCCAGTTGATCCGGGTGTTGGGGCGCACCGTGCGCTGATAAATACCCTGGTGAAGCCACTAGCACCCGCCGCGTGGCCGCCAAGCGGCGAATGGTGATGTTGCTGTCGGGCTCGCCTTCGCGGGTGCGAATAGCCACGTCAATGTGGTTGTCGATCAGGTCCAGGTACCGATTGGCCGCCTCGATATGCACCTGCACCTTCGGGTAGCGCCGGGTGTATTCGCTCAGGCGTGGCGCGATGTGCTGCATGGCAAACGACAAGGACGCGCTCACTCGCAACTGTCCAATGGGGTCTAGTGCACTTGCATGCACGGCGGCTTCGGCCTCTTGCAACTCGGCCAGCACGTTCTTGGCGCGGTTAAAGAACGAATGGCCTTCGGTGGTGAGGTACAGGCGGCGGGTATTGCGCTCTACCAAGCGCACGCCCAGGCGCGACTCCAGCGCCGCTAAATGTCGGCTGGCTGCGGCGTTGGACAAGTCCAGGCTTTCGGCCGCTTTGCTCAGTGAGCCGCTTTGGGCCACCTGCACAAACAGCTCTAGCTCGCGTAGTCGATCCATGGGGTGTGAAGTATCTTCGGGTTAGAGGTGGTCTTTGTTGCCGCCCTTGGAAAAGTCATTTTCCCTCTACAGGCTTGGTGACGTAGCACCTGACCGCTAGATTGCGCTTCAGTCATTCCAACCCCATGCACCGCATTGAGGACTCAGCTGCCATGCGCAACTTGAACCAAGACACCGTGACGCAGGCCGTGATTGCCCGATTCGCGCAAACGCCTGACCCGCGGTTGAAGCAAATCATGACCAGCCTCGTGCAGCACCTGCATGCCTTTGCGCGCGACGTGAAGTTGACCGAAGCCGAATGGTTTGCGGGCATCGAATTCTTGACCCAAGTGGGCCACATCACCGACGACAAACGCCAAGAGTTCATCTTGTTGTCGGACACCTTGGGGCTTTCAATGCTCACGGTGGCGATGAACAACGACAAACCCGCCGGTTGTACCGAAGCCACCGTGTTTGGGCCCTTTCATGTCGAGGGTGCACCTGTGGTGCCTCTGGGGGGCGATGTGGCCCAAGGCGCCAGCGGGCAGCCCTGCGAGGTCAGCGGGCGCGTGTGTGCTTTGGACGGCACGGCAGTGCCAGGCGCGCACATTGAAGTCTGGCAAGCCGATGCCGAAGGCCTGTACGACGTGCAGCGGCCCGATCTGGGCGGCCATCAGGCCCGCGCCATCTTGAAGGCCGACGAATACGGCCGCTACCACTTCAAATCCATCTTGGCTGAGGCGTACCCGATTCCCGACGATGGCCCGGTGGGCGACATGCTGCGCGCCACCAAGCGGCACCCCTGGCGGCCCGCGCACATCCATTTCATGATCAAGGCGCCGGGCTATGAAACCCTCATTACCCACGTGTTCCGCAACGGCGACCAGTACCTGGACTCCGATGCGGTGTTTGGCGTGCGCCAGTCGCTCATTGCCGACTGGACACCCCGCTCAGACGGCAGCTATGAAGTCAAGTTTGACTTTGTGCTGAACAAGGCCGCCTGACAGCCTCTGCGGCCGGGCCTATTGCTGGCCCGGCTGGCCATTTCGCCCAAGCCACCCAGCAGAGGTGGCCAGACTCAAAGCACCCCAAAACCAATCAAGGAGACAAACGATGCACACACCCGCCTCACCCCAGCGCCTCAGCAAGCGCCGTTTTCTGGCCCAGGGCGCAGGCCTCGCGGCCGCGCTGGCCGTGCCAATGGCTGCGCGCGCCCAGCAGATCGTCAAACTCACCATTGCGTCTAGCCACCCGACCACGCTGCCGTGGGTGGGCCTGATGAGCAGCCTGTTCGTGCCCGAGGTCAACAAACGCGTGGCGGCCCTGGGCGGCAACTTGCGCATCGAATGGCGCGAAGCCTATGGCGGCCAGCTCTACAAGGCCAACGCCACCTTGTCGGCCGTGGAGCAAGGCATCACCGACATTGGCTGGGTGTTCCACAACCTGGAAGCCGCCAAGATGCCGCTGTCGCAATTCGGCACGGTTACCCCGTTCACTACCGATGACGTGCGCATCATCTTGGATGTGGCCAACGAGCTCAATGACAGCCAACCTGCACTCAAGCGCGAGTGGGAACGCAACAACGCAGTGTTCTTGGGCGCAACCGGTGTGGACACCTATCACCTCTTCACCAAGAACCCGATTGCTACCTACGACGACCTGCGCGGCCGCAAGATTTCGGCGCCGGGCAGCATTGGGCTGTGGCTTAAAGGCTCGGGCGCTGTGGCGGTGGATGGCTCCCTGACGAGCTACTACACCGATATCCAAACCGGTGTCAGTGAAGGCGCCATTTCGATTGCCACCGGCATCTTGCCCAACAAGATTTATGAGGTGGCGCCCTACATCACTACGGTGAACATCGGCGGCCTGTACATCGGTGGCATGGCCATGAACCGCGACAGCTTTGGCAAGCTGCCCGCGCCGGTGCAGCAGATCGTGCGCGATGTGGGCAAGGAATACTCCAAGACCCTGGGCACCACCCTCATGCAGCGCTATGAGACGGCGCTAAAGACCATGGTGGAAGTCGGTGCCCGCCAGACACCTTCAGTGCGCTTGACCAATATGAGCGGCGGCGAGCGCGAAAAGTGGATTCGCAGCATGCCCAACCTGGCGGCGGATTGGGTCAAGGCCAACAGCACCCGTGGCCCTGCGCGCGACATCGTTCGGGCTTACATGGATGGCCTGCGCAAGCGCGGCGTGAAGCCTGCCCGCGATTGGGACCGTGAACTGGCCTGAAGCCTGCTGTCACCCACACCGTGTCCTACGAAGCCAACACTGACCTGAATGCCGCACCCGCTGCATCGGGTGCGCCGCGCTCGCCGTTTGGCTGGGTGGTAGACGCACTCAATGCCGCTGGTTCGGTGGTGATCGCAGCCGTCATGCTGCTGATGTGTGCCGACGTGGCGCTGCGCAATGCGCTCAACAAGCCGATTGATGGGGTGGCTGAACTGGTGGCCACCTCCATCATCGTCATCGTGTTTCTGCAGTTACCTGCCACTTTGCGACACGGTCGCATGGCGCGCGCTGATTTGTTCATCGACCCCTTCATTCAGCGACGCCCCAAGCCTGGTCGGGCCCTGCGTGCACTGTTCTCGCTGGTGGGCACCGCAGCCTGCGGCGTGCTGGCCTGGGCCAGTTGGCCCATGCTCAGCCGCGCTTGGGAAGACCAGGAGTTCTTTGGCATTGAAGGCGTGTTCACCTTCCCGGTATGGCCTATGCGGGCCGTGGTGGTGCTGGGCGCTAGCTTGGCCGCTGTGCAATACCTGTTGCTGGCGCTCGAAGACCTGGGCGCTAGCTTGGGTGGCACCGAAGGGCAGGCCCAATGACCGACCTACAAGTGGGCCTGTTGGCCATCGGCTTAATGCTGGCCGGCATTTACTTTGGTATGCACATCGGTGTAGCGCTCATCGCGTCATCGTTTGTCGGCGTCTGGATCATCAAAAGCCCTGAAGTGGCGGCTCGCTTTGTCGCCGCTGCGGGCAACGACGCGATTCGCGACTATCTTTTTGGCGTGATCCCGCTGTTTGTGCTGATGGGCATGCTGGTGAGTGTGTCGGGAGTGGGGCGCGACACCTTTGACGTGTTTCAGTGGCTGTTGCGTCGCATTCGGGGCGGGTTGGGCTTGGCCACGGTGGGTGCCAACGCGGTGTTTGCAGCCATCACCGGCATCAGCATCGCATCGGCTTCGGTGTTCACCAAGGTGGCGGTGCCCGAGATGATTCGCCATGGCTACACACCGCGCTTTGCAGTGGGCGTGGTGGCGGGCTCATCGGTGCTGGGCATGCTGATTCCGCCCAGCTTGTTGATGATCATCTACGGCGTGCTGGCTGAAGAATCCATTGGCCGGATGTTCTTGGCGGGGATCATTCCGGGCTTGGTGCTGGCGCTGGGCTTTTGCGTGATGATCGTTGGGCTGGCGTATTGGCGGCCCGACTTCATTGGTCATGTAAAGGTCGACCCAGCCGCTGCTGAGACTGAAACCTGGGGCAGCGCCGCGCGCAAGTTCGTGCCCATCCTGATTTTGATCACCTTGGTGTTGGGCGGCTTGTATGGTGGCTTTTTCACGCCGACTGAAGCGGGTGCCGTGGGCGCTGCGGGCGCCTTTGTCATCGCTTTGGCCCGCAGGCAACTGAGCTGGCGCAAGCTGTGGAACGTGCTGCTGGAAACCGGCTTTGTGTCGGTGTCGGTGCTGTTTCTCATCATTGCCGCTTCGCTGTACAGCCGTATGCTGGCGCTCACTGGCATGCCAGCTGCCGTCACCGGGTTCATTGGCGAGATGGGTTTGGGGCCCTGGGGCTTCTTGACGCTGTACCTGCTGATCGTGCTGGCGCTGGGCTGCATCATTGATTCGGTGTCGATCATGCTCATCATGGTGCCCATCGTGCTGCCGATTGCCAAAGCCTTTGGCATGGACGTGGTCTGGTTTGGCGTGCTCACTGTGGTGGCGGTGGAGATTGGCCTGTTGACACCGCCATTTGGGGTGTCGGTCTACACAGTCAAAAGCGCCTTGAATGACCCCCGCATCACCATCAAAGACATCTTTATCGGTGCGTTTCCGTTTGTGCTGGTGATGGTGGTGGTGCTGCTGATCTTGATGGCGTTCCCGGCGCTGTCTACTGCTCTGGCGTACGACTAAGGTCCGACATGATCTTTACCTTCATCTTGCTAGACAAACCCGGCGCGGCCGAGCTGCGCCAACGGGTGCGCCCCCAACACAAGGCCTACCTCGGGCAGATGGCCGAGCGCATCGCATTTGCTGGCCCCTTTGTGGCCGACGATGGCGCCACCATGCTGGGCAGCCTGCTGGCCATTGACTTCCCCACCCGCGATGCAGCGCATGCGTGGCTGCATGCCGAGCCCTTCTACACCAGTGGTTTGTATGCGTCGGCCACGGTGCATGCGTTTGTCAACCTCTGGCCGCAAAAGGCGGGGTTCCCGCCTGCCGCGTAGCCAAGGCTGTTCATGATCAAGCACATCGTGATGTGGAATGTTCGGGGCGATTCGGCGGCTGAACGCCAACGCAATGCCCAGTGGCTCAAGTGCGAGTTTGAGGCCCTGCGGGGCGCGGTACCTGGTTTGCTGCAGTTGGAAGTGGGCATTGACCACAGCCGCATTGACTATGCCTGCGACGTAGTGCTGTACACCGAATTTGAATCCCAGGCGGCACTGGACGCCTATGCCCATCACCCCGAGCACTTGCGCATTCGTCAGGTGTTGGGCGACGTGCGCACCGCGCGCCACCAGGTTGATTACGATCCCGCCCACTAGCGAGTCGGTTCTCTTTTGTCTTGTTCCTACCCTACGCTCTTATGACGATTACAAACGAAGCCCTCGATACCCTGTTTCGCAACGCCCGCACCGCCAACGGATTTATCGACAAGCCGGTGCCCACTGCGCTTTTGCAGCAGGTGTATGACCTGGCCAAGATGGCACCCACCTCGATGAACACCCAGCCCACCCGCTATGTGTTTTTGCAAACGCCCGCCGCCCGTGAACGGCTGCTGCCCGCTTTGATGGCAGGTAACTTGGAAAAAACCAAACTGGCACCGGTCACCGTTATCGTGGCCACCGACACCCGCTTTTATGAGCACATGCCCCAGGTGTGGCATGGCGCTGGCGCCAAAGAAATGTTTGAAGGCAACGCCGGGTTGGCCACCGCCACCGCCACCCGCAACGGCACCTTGGGCGGCGCTTACTTCATCCTGGCCGCGCGTGCCCTGGGGCTGGATTGCGGACCCATGAGCGGCTTTGACATCGCCAAGGTGAATGCCGAGTTTTTCCCCGACGGGCGGCTGCAGACCAACTTCCTCATCAACCTGGGCTATGCCGACCACAGCAAGGAATTTGCCCGCAATCCTCGGCTGTCATTTGATCAAGCGTGCACCGTGCTGTAATGTGTTGTAAGCGGGGCTCTCAAAGGCGGATAGGGGGACCCAAAGACCCACTTTTCGCCAACAGTGACCACGTCGAGATTCAAGACCGATCGCGCATGGGCCATGACAGCCACCACCGTGGCGGCAGGCTGGTTGATTGGCATGGCGTCGGTGCTGGCGCTGGTGTCGTTCTTCGAAGTGGCTGAGCAAAACCGGCGGCACACCCAGACGGTCGAAGAAGTAGAGCGCCTCATGGCTGACGGCGTGCGGGTTCTGCAAGAACTCAACGCTGAGGTGGCGCCCGATTGCGCCAGCGCATCGCTGGACACCATGCGTGCCATGGTGTTTGCGTCTCCCTACGTGCGAGACATCGGCGTACTGGACGCACAACTGCGCCTGATTTGCACCACCACCAGCGGCAAGATCGACCCCCCCGTGGGCTACACCCCGGGCGTGAGCCTGTTAGGCACAGATGGCGTGGTGCGAGAAATGTGGGTGGACACCCCTTTGATCGTGCGCAATGGTCGTGTCAGCGCCAGCGTGGTGCGCCACGGCTCTTTCAATGTGGTGATTGATCCGTATGCCACTGACAGGGTGTACCAACGCGGCGCCAGCCTGTTCTGGGCGCGCTTGGACAGCGACGCTTACGAACTGGTGTCTAACTTCAAGGCCTTGTCAGACACCCGACGTGATGCCATGCGTGCCTTGGTGGGTCGTGCGGATGTGACGTCGATGCTGCTGCCAGCTCAGGGCATGTGGGCGCTATCCAACACGGCGGGTTCGGGTGCCATTTGGGTGCAATCGTTCGTCTCCATCGAAGAGGTCATCCGCCAACGCGCCGACACCCTGGCTTTGTGGGCTACCGTGCTGGCCATCATCGCAGCGCTGGTGTTCATGCCCCTGCTGCAGCGGCTGCGCTATCTGCACAGCGTGCCTGGGCGTATTGAAAAACTGTTGGTGCCTGGCAATGTGGTGTGCCTCTTCCAGCCCATCGTCGATCTGCGATCCCGTGAGGTCGCGGGCTGCGAAGTGCTTATGCGTCTGCGCGACGGCGACACCCTACTTACCCCCGACAAATTCATGGCAGCCGTGGTGGAAAAGCGCCTGACTTGGGTGCTTGATCGGGCGGTGCTGCAACAGGCCATGCAAGACTTGGCCACTCTGGGCACAGCCGCTCGGCCTCTGAAGGTAGCGCTGAATCTGTTTCCTGAGAACGTGCGTTTTGAAGCCCTACACAAGCTCGTGCAATCCGTTCCTCAACTGGCTGAGCGCAACTGGCAGATTGGCTTTGAAGTGACTGAGCAAAACTATTCACCCGAGGTGCTCACCGAAGTGGCTGCGCTCAAACAGGCGGGCTACCCGGTGTCAGTGGACGACTTTGGCACGGGCTACTCCAACTTGGGTAGCGTGCGCAATTTCGCACCGGATGTGCTCAAGATTGATCGCTCG
Organism: Comamonadaceae bacterium; assembly: GCA_013297985.1. Taxonomy (GTDB): domain Bacteria; phylum Pseudomonadota; class Gammaproteobacteria; order Burkholderiales; family Burkholderiaceae_C; genus JAAFIY01. Next base: position 13,800 of record JAAFIY010000067.1, read on the forward strand.
TTTGTGATGGATATTCAAGACGCCGCAGTGCGCTCCACCTTAGTACCCGAAATCGTCGGCATTGCCCGCGCAGTGGGTGCTGATGTGGTGGCCGAAGGCGTAGAGTTGCCCGAACAGGCCCAGCGCTTGAACGAGCTCGGCGTGCGGTTTGCCCAAGGCTATTTGTTTGCTAAACCCTTGGTGCTGGAAGCCTGGCGCGGCTGGCTCAAAGAGCGATCAATGCTATTGAAATAATAGCTTCTTAGGCCGATAAATAAGGCCTATCAAGGCCTTTTGATTGTGAAATCCCATTGACCTGGCCCATTCTGACTGACCCGGCCTTCTATGCGCTGGCCGTGCCTGCAGTGCTACTGCTGGGCGTGAGCAAAAGCGGCTTTGGCGCGGGCTTTGGTTCTTTGGCCGTGCCATTGATGGCCATTGCGGTGCCGGTGCCGCAGGCCGCTGCCATCCTGATGCCGCTGCTGCTGGTGATGGATTTGTTGGGCATTGCGGCGTATCGGCGCGATGCCGACTGGCGGCTGTTTCGCTTTTTGCTGCCGGCGGGTTTAGTGGGCACCCTGCTGGGGCTGCTGCTGTTCAAGTGGCTGGATGCACATCTGGTGGCGGGCTTGGTGGGGGTGTTCACCCTGACCTTTTTGGCGCAGCGCCTGCTGTGGCCCCCTCGCCCTGATCGCCCCACGCCGCCGCGTTGGTTGGGCCGGGCGCTCACTGTCACTTCGGGCTTCACCAGCTTTATCGCGCATGCAGGCGGGCCGCCTATCAACGCTTATGTGATGTCGCTGCGCCTGCCCCCGGTGGCTTACACCGCCACCATGGCCTACTTTTTCTTTGTCATCAACTTGAGCAAGTGGGGGCCCTACGCTTACTTGGGCTTGATTGACCTCACCAACATGGCCACCTCATTGGTGTTGATGCCGCTGGCGCCGCTGGGCGTGTGGGTGGGCGTGCGGGTGGCGCGGCGCATCAGCCCACTGTGGTTCTACCGTTTCTTGACCTGGGGCATGTTGCTGACCGGTTTGAAACTGGTGTACGACGGGTTCGTTGCCTGACCGACAGGCCACAGCGCTGCAGGTTCAGGTGTCATCGTGGCTGGCGTCCCAGCCGGGGTGGCGGGTTTGGGCCAGCCGGTGGCGCTCTTCGCGTTCGCGGCGCTCTTGTGCCATTTGTTCTTCTAATTGCTGGCGCCCCTGCTTGGCCGCTGCAATCAGACGCGCTTGGTCTTTGTGGTGGGCATACAGCGTGTCGAGCAGCGCCAGGTTGTGGCGCCTAAAGCGCATGGTTTGGTCGCGGGCGTGGGCGGGGCTTTGGCCCAACAGTTCCAGCGCGCGGCGCCCGGCCATCAGGCTCGATTCAAATAACTCGCGGTCCATGTGTTGCACGCCGCGGTCGCGCAGTGCGTTCCAGTGCGTCACGTCGCGGGCGCGCACCACCATTTGCAGCTTGGGAAAGTGCTCACGCGCCAAATCCACAATGGCCAGGCTTTGGTCCACCGCGTCCACCGCCACCACCAGCAAGCTGGCGCGCTCTGCGCCTGCGGTGCGCAGCAAATCAAGCCGGGTGGCGTCTCCATAGTGCACCGTGTAGCCAAAGCGTCGAGCGGCATCCACCATTTCCACGTCGTGGTCCAACACCGTCACCGGCACGCCCTGCGCAGTTAACAGCCGCACGATGATCTGGCCATAGCGCCCAAAGCCCGCCACCACCACCGGGGCGTGTTGCGGCTCGGTGAGCTCATCGAGCGTGGTGGTGTGGCGCTTGGCCAGGCGCGGCGCGATCACCTTGTCAATCAACACCAGCAGCACTGGGCTGAGCAGCAAGCTGATGGCCACCGAGCCAATCAAGATGGATGCCGTGTCGGCATCAAACACCCGTGCCGCCAGCGCAGCCGAGAACACCACAAACGCAAATTCGCCACCTTGGGCGAGCAACAAGGTAAACACGGGGCGCTCCGCCACCGGCACCCCAATCCACGCGCCCAGCGCCCAGATCACCAGCGCCTTCATGGCCACAAAGCCCAGCACCAGCGCCGCAATCAGCCCCGGCTGCTGCGCAAGCACCCCAAAGTCAATGCTCATGCCCACCGCGATGAAGAACAGGCCCAGCAGTAAACCCTTGAAGGGCTCGATGTCGGTTTCCAACTCGCGGCGGTATTCGCTTTCGGCCAGCAGCACGCCGCCCATGAAAGCACCCAGCGCCATCGACAGCCCCACGCTGTGCATCAACGCCGCCAGCGCCACCACCAGCAGCAAGGCGCTGGCGGTGAAGATTTCGGGGGTGTCGCTCCTAGCAATCCAGCGCAGCACCGGGCGCAGCAGCAAGCGCCCGCCCAGCACGATGGCGCCAATCACGCCAATGATCTTGGCCGCCTCCAACCAGCGGCTGGATTCCTGTGCATGTTCACCCACCGCAGCAACACCCAACAGCGGCAGCAGCGCCAAGATCGGCAGTGCCGCCACGTCTTGGAACAAGGTAATAGAAAAGGCATTGCGCCCACCTTGCGTGCTCAGCAGGTTGCGGCTGTTGAGTACCTGAATGGCAATGGCAGTGGACGACAAGGCAAACCCCAGCCCCGCCACCAAGGCCACTTGCCAGCGCACGCCCGCTACCAAGCCCACGGCAAACAAAGCCAGCGAGCAGCTCAGCACCTGCAAGGTGCCATAGCCAAAAATCGGGCGGCGCAGAGACCACAGGCGCTTGGGCTCTAACTCCAGCCCCACTAAAAACAGCATCAGCACCACGCCAAACTCAGCAAAGCTCAAGATGGTGCCCACGTCGGTCACCAGGCCCAGGCCCCACGGGCCAATGGCGATGCCTGCGGCCAAATAGCCAATGATCGGCCCCAACCCGATGGCTTGGGCCAAGGGAACCGCCAGCACGGCGGCGCTCAGGTAAATCAGGCTGCTGGTGAGCCAGGTGGGGGCGTGCTCCATGGCCGCAGTCTAAGCCGCGCTGGCTCCCAGCCAGGGGTGAGCCGTCTAGCTCTCCACCACGCGCAGCACCGGGTCGTCCATCACGCTGGCCACCAAGGCCGGGCGGCCCACCAGCAAGGTGTCCACCGGGCCAATGGCGGCGGCGGTTTTGCCGGTGTAGGGCAGGCGGTGCAGCAGGTAGCGCATGGCGTTGAGCCGTGCGCGTTTTTTGCAGTCACTTTTGACCACTGTCCAGGGGGCGTCGGGGGTGTCGGTGTGCAAAAACAAAGCCTCTTTGGCGGCGGTGTAGTCGTCCCACTTGTCTAGGCTGGCCTTGTCAATGGGTGACAGCTTCCACTGCTTCAGCGGATGGGTGGCGCGCTCTTTGAAACGGCGGCGTTGTTCGTCGCGGCTCACACTGAACCAGAACTTGACCAAATGCACGCCGCTGCGCACCAAGTGGCGTTCAAAGTCGGGGGCTTGGCGCATGAACTCGTCGTATTCATACGGGGTGCAAAAGCCCATCACCCGTTCGACCCCGGCGCGGTTGTACCAACTGCGGTCAAACAGCACGATTTCGCCGCGCGTGGGCAGATGCTGGATGTAGCGTTGAAAGTACCACTGGCCGCGCTCAATTTCGCTGGGTTTCTCCAAGGCCACCACGCGCGCACCACGAGGGTTTAGGTGCTCCATAAAACGCTTGATGGCGCCGCCCTTGCCGGCCGCGTCACGGCCCTCAAAAATGATCACCACGCGCTGCCCCGTGGTCTTGACCCAGGCCTGCAGCTTGAGCAGCTCCACCTGCAGGCGGTACTTCTGCCGCTCATAGGCGCGGCGCGACATGAGGTGTTTGTAGGGGTAACCGCCTTCGCGCCAGCGGGGGCTGAGCTCTAGGTCGGGGTCAGTGCTGCTGCTCGGAGATGATTTGGGCGCGTCGGGCTGCGCAAACAAGCGGGCTTTGAGGGCGCGCACTTCGTCGGGCGAGGCGCCGTCAATCAGCGCGCGCAAGCCGTCGATCCATTCGGTGGGCGGGCCCGCCTTGTCCGTAGGCGCATTGGTCAGCACATCGGTCAGCGCCAGTTCTGCAACGGCGGCTTGCCGGGCGGTGCCTTTGCGCACGGCGCGGGTGGCAGGCCCGGTTGATGGCTTCGCAGGCTGCGGCGAGCGCGCTGCCACAGACGCAGCTCGCGCCCGGGGGCGGCGGGCGGGAGCAGGCCCCCCCGGTGCAGGGCTCGCGCCGCTTGTGGATTCGTTTGACGCAGTGTTCTTGGCCATGGCGCCCCCTTCGTTGCAGCGGCAATGTGCGCTGCTTGGCATGTTAGGCCCACGCTGCGATCTTGGGCACGGGGAATTGCGCAGCGCAAGCTGCGGCTCAGGGCGCGCTGGCTTGCGGCTCTGCAGCGGGGCGATCGAGCGTGGGCACCTCGCAATCCGCGCAGCCATGCAGTTGGGCCAGCTCGGGCCAGTGGGGGTATTGCTGCAGGCGATCCGCAAAGGTCTGCACATGCGCCTGCACCGCCTGCGGCTCTGCGTGGTGTGCGCCATGCAGCACCAGCGGCGGCACAAAGCGCATGCCGCACAGCGCCGCAGTTTGGTCGTACGGCGGCAAAAAAGCGTCAAAGGCGTAGCGGTTGTAGCCGTCGGGCTGATAAGAGTGTTGAGTGCCGCCGGTGCTGGTGACCAGCCACAAGTCTTTGCCCGCCAGCGCCCGGCCTGGCCCATAGGCCCAGCCCCAAGTAAGCACCTCGTCAACCCACAATTTAAGCAGCGCGGGCATGCCGTACCAGTGCACCGGATGCAAGAGCACCACCAACTGGGCGGCGCTCAGGCGGGCCTGTTCGGTGGGGACGTCAATGGAGTAGTCGGTATAGGTGGCAAACAAATCCGTGACGGCGCAGCGCGCTTGCGCACGGGCGGCTTCAAACAAACGCCGGTTGACGCGCGATTCACGCCAATTGGGGTGGGCGGCCACCACGTAGATGTCGGCCACCGCCGCTGTAGTGCCGCTGCCCGGGGCGGCCAAAGTGGGTTCAACTGCCTTGGGCTCAAGTGCCGTGTTCATGCGCTTACCATAGCCGCAAAACCACGCGTGTCGATACACCAGGGAGAGCCAGCGTCATGCCAATTGTTGTGGTTGCGAACCCCAAAGGGGGGGTGGGCAAGTCCACCTTGTCCACCCAAATTGCGGGCTGCTTTGCCACCCAAGGCCATGTCACGATGCTGGGCGATGCGGATCGGCAGCAGTCGTCTCGCCTATGGCTGGGCCTGCGCCCACCCGCAGCGGCCACCGTCAGCGGATGGGACATCGGCCCCGACCTAATTGCCCGCCCGCCCAAGGGCACCACCCACTTGGTGCTAGACACCCCGGCCGGGTTGAAAGGCTGGCGGCTGCGCGATGTGCTCAAACTGGCCAACGGCATCGTGGTGCCGCTGCAGCCCAGCGTGTTTGATGTCTTTGCCACCAAAGACTTTGTGGACGAACTGCGCGAACACTTGCGGCCCGATCAGCCCGTGGGCGTGGTGGGCATGCGGGTGGACGACCGCACCTTGTCGGCTGACAAGCTGCGCGAAGCGGTGGCCGCCATGGGCGTGCCCCTCATTACCTGCCTGCGCGACACCCAAAACTATGTGCACCTAACCGCCCGCGGCCTGACGCTGTTTGACGTGGCGCCCGGCCGGGTTGAGAAAGACCTGGCCCAGTGGCAGCCCCTGCTGCAGTGGCTACACAAACTTCCCCACGGCAAACACAAAGACTAAAACTCGATCACATGAAGCAATTTGAAACCCTGGCCGATTTGGCCGCGTGCGCTGGCCAAGAAGTCACGGTCAGCCCTTGGGTGCTGATTACCCAAGAAATGGTCAACCAGTTCGCCCAAGCCACTGGCGACCATCAATGGATTCACGTCGATGTGCCGCGCGCCACCGCCGGGCCGTTTGGCGCGCCGATTGCGCATGGCTTTCTTACCTTGTCGCTGCTGCCGCGTTTTTTTGAAGAGAGCCTGCACATCGTGCAAAGCGGCATGGGCGTGAACTACGGCCTGAACAAGGTGCGCTTCACCAGCCCGGTGCCCGTGGGCAGTCGCCTGCGTGCGCGCCTAAAGCTGCTGAGCAGCGAGCCCATCGACAACAACGGCAAGCAAATGAACTGGGCCGTCACCGTGGAACGCGAAGGCGCCGAGCGCCCGGTGTGCGTGGCCGAGTCGATTGCGCGGCGCTACCCGTAGGGCGGCGCTGGCTCGTTCAGAAGAAATCGGGCTATTGCGCCCGTCAATTAAGCGCAAGTAGCTATAAAAATTGTAGCGGCTGGCCTGCAGATGTCGCGAGCGGCTGCGCGCCTGCAAAGCTGGCTTGCCGCCAGGCCTCAAACACCGTCACTGCCACGGCGTTGGACAAATTCAGGCTGCGCTGCTCGGGCCGCATGGGCAGGCGCAAGCGCTGTGCTGGCGCGACCCATTCGCGTTGCGCAGGGGCCAGGCCGCGGGTTTCGCAGCCAAAGATCAGCCAATCGCCAGGCTCAAACGCCGCTTCAAACACATGAGCGGTGCCTTTGGTGGTGAGTGCAAAAGCGCGCTCGCGCTTGACTTCCGGCAGCGCAATGAACCTATCCCAACTGCTGTGGCGGCGCACCGTGGCCCATTCGTGATAGTCCAGTCCGGCGCGTTTGAGGAGTTTGTCTTCCATCACAAAACCCAGCGGCTCTACCAAGTGCAGCGTGCAGCCGGTGTTGGCAGCCAAGCGAATGACGTTGCCCGTGTTGGGCGGGATTTCGGGTTCAACCAGCACGATATGAAACATGCCGCGGATTGTGGCGGCGAGCTGCCCAGACAATGCCGCCCATGGACATTGACGAACCCAATCGCCCCACGCCCTTTGACCACATCGGCGGCGAAGCGGCGGTGCACGCGCTGGTAGAGCGCTTTTATGACCTG
>JAAFIY010000068.1 GCA_013297985.1 Comamonadaceae bacterium
AAAAAAGCCTTCGTCGTCAAACGATTCGGCGGTGGCCTGTGGCGCGCGCCAATAGCCGGGCGTGATGTTGGGGCCCTTGTAACGCACCTCGGTTTTGCCATCCACGGGCACCAGTTTGAGCTCCATCCCCGGCGTGGGCACGCCCAGGTCGCCTGCGCGCACATTGGGGTTGGTGACAAAGATGGCAAAGGGGCCCGATTCGGTCATGCCCAAGCCGGTGCCCATCACGATGCGTTCGCCAATTTCGGCTTCTTGGGTGCGGTGCAGGCTGTCCCACACCGGCTGCGCCAGCGCCGCCCCGGCGTAGAAGAACATCTGCACCCTTTTGAGCAGCGAGGCCCGCAAGGCCGCAGCGTCGGCGCTGTCGCCTTGCATGGCCAGCGCAATCGCTTCAAAGCCAGTGGGCACATTGAAATACACCGTGGGCGAAATCTCGCGCAGATTGCGCAGGGTCTGGCCCATCAGTGCGGGCACCGGTTTGCCGTCGTCGATGTACAGCGTGCCGCCGTTGTAGAGCGTCAGGCCAAAGTTGTGGTTGCCGCCAAAGGTGTGGTTCCAGGGCAGCCAGTCCACCAGCACCGGCGGCTGATCGACATCGGCCAGCACCGGCATGCTCTGGCGCATTTGCTGCTGGTTGGCGCACCACATGCGGTGGGTGTTGACCACCGCCTTGGGCAATTTAGTGGAGCCCGACGTGAATAAAAACTTGGCCACGGTGTCGGGCCCCACTTGCGCCATGGCCGCGTCCACCGCTGCGGTGTCGGGCGTTTGAAGCATCGAAGCAAAATCGCCCACTGCGCCCGTAAACAGGGCGGAAGCAGCTACAAAGTCTGTAGCGCCTTCATGCAAAACGATCTCAAGGGCTTGGCCTGCCGGGTGCGCTGCCACAGCCTGCAAGGCTCGCCCGTAGCGGGCCGCGTCGCTGGCAAACACGAGGCCTGGAGTGAGCACCTGCAGCACATGCAAGAGCTTGTCAAAGTCTTGGCTGACCAGGCTGTAGGCCGGCGACACCGAGCAATACGGCACCCCGGCGAGCAGACAGCCCAAGGCCATCTGGGCGTGCTCCAGGCTGTTTTCGCTGAGGATGGCCACCGGCCGCTCGGCGCTCAGGCCGCGCTGGATCAGGGCTTGCGCAATGCGGCGGGCATCTTGCAGCGCTTGGCCGTAGCTCAAATGAACCCAATCACCCAGGCCGCCGCCGGCCAGCGCTTGGCGCCGCGCCATAAAGGTGCGCTGCGGTGCGACCTGCGCCCAGTGGAGCAGGCGGTCGGTGATGCGCGGGGCGTAGGGCTCTAACGGCTGCTCAGCCCGCATGTACCGCACGCCTGCATGCGCGCCCACGCCGTCGCGCAGATGTACGCGGGTGACGCCGAAGGTCAGCGGGCGGTAGCGGGCCAGGGATGGCGTGGCGAGTGTCGCGGTGTTCATGGGAATCAAGCCCGCTCAGGACGCCCGCACCTTGGCCGCCCGCCCTTCCAAAAAGGCCCGAATGCGTTCTTTGGCAATCGGGGCGTTTTCGGTGATGGCGGCGATCAGGCTTTCGGTGAACAGCCCGTGGTCGGCCGTTTGGTCGGCAATGCGGGGCAGGGCGTGCATCAAGGCGTAGTTAGTCATGGGCGCGTTTTGACCGATGCGTTGGGCCAGTTCAATGGCCTTGGCCAATGCGCCGCCCGCGTCCACTTTGTAGTGGCAAAGCCCCAAGCGTTCGGCGTCGGTCGCGTTGTAGACGCGGCCAGTGAACATCATGTCGGCCATGCGAGAGGCGCCAATCAGGCGTGGAATGCGCACCGATCCACCACCGCCCACAAAAATGCCGCGCGTGCCCTCAGGCAGCGCAAAAAAAGCGCTGTCGTCAGCCACCCGGATGTGGCAGGCGCTGGCCAGCTCAATGCCGCCGCCCACCACCGCGCCGTGCAGCGCGGCCACCACCGGCACGCGGCCGTATTCGATGGCGTTCAGCGCGGTGTGCCACATGCGCGAGTGATGCAGGCCTTCGACCGCGTCTCGCTCTTGCAGCTCTGACAAATCAAGCCCAGCGCAGAAGTGATCCCCTTGGCCGTGGATGACCGCTGCCACAGCCTGGGCAGGCATGTGTTCAAAGGTGGATTTGAGCGCGTGGACCAGCGGGTCATTCATCGCGTTGCGCTTGGCCGGGCGGGTAAGCGTGATGACTGCCACCGCGCCCACCCAGTGCGCTTGTAGCAGGCCCGGATGGTCCACAAACGGCGTGCTGTCAGCGGGTGGCCACACGTGGGTGGCAGGGGTAGCTAAATCGGTCATGAGGTTTGGCGAGGCGAGCAAAACAGACCGAGCAGGGTGCCCGGCGTTGTGTGAATTATGGTTATGACTTATAAACAATCAAGTCATCCCAAGCCCCGTTTGGATCAGGCTTACCCTTAGTGCCCAGGCCCCACCATGAACCACGCTGACCTCATCGCCATTGACATCCACACCCACGCTGAGGTGAGCTGTCGCAACCCGTTTGACAACTACGGCGAAGAGTTCGACCGCGCAGCCGACAAATACTTTCGCAGCAACCGCCGACCCACCATTGAAGAGACGGTGGCCTACTACCGCGAACGCAAGATCGGACTGGTGATGTTCACGGTGGACTCTGAGGCACAACTGGGTCGCAGGCGCATCCCCAACGAAGAAATTGCAGAGGCTGCCAAAGCCAACGCCGACATGATGATTGCCTTTGGCAGCATCGATCCGCACAAAGGCAAGATGGGTGCGCGAGAAGCTGAACGGCTGATTGCCGAAGAAGGCGTGCGGGGCTTCAAGTTTCACCCCACGGTGCAGGGCTACCACCCCTATGACCGCATGGCGTGGCCGATTTACGAGGTGATCAACGCCCATAAGCTGCCCGCCATTTTTCACACCGGGCACAGCGGCATTGGCAGTGGCATGCGCTGCGGCGGCGGGCTGCGGCTGGAATACAGCAACCCCATGCATCTAGACGATGTGGCGATTGATTTCCCCGACATGCAGATCGTCATGGCCCACCCCAGTTGGCCGTGGCAAGACGAAGCTTTAAGTGTGGCCATGCACAAGCCCAATGTGTGGATTGACCTGTCGGGCTGGAGCCCCAAGTACTTTCCCAAGCAGCTCATCCAGTACGCCAATACGCTGCTGAACGACCGGGTGCTGTTTGGCAGCGACTACCCCCTGATCACCCCCGAGCGCTGGATGAAAGACGCCGAAAGCGCTGGCTTCAAGCCCGAGGTGATGCCCGGCATCTTGAAAGGCAATGCGGTGCGCCTGCTGGGGCTGGCGTGACTTGTTGCGAGGTGTGTGCCTCTGTTAAGGTTCAAGCCATCTGTCCACTGACCCGACCTTGAGGCCCTTGCCATGCCATTGCGAGAGTTGATCAACAGCGATTTCGAGCAGGTTCACAACTACTACGAACGCGCGGTGATGGAAGAAGTCCTGAACCGCGCCGATGAATACCCGCACTTCACCGGCGACATGCTGGCTGACGTGGTGTGCGTGGCGCTCAACCGCTTGCCCCCGCGCTATGTGCGCCACACGGTGGATTTCATGTTTTATCTCACCGAGCCTGAGCGCCGCGCGATTGAGTTGTCGCTTGAAGAAGCGCTGATGTTTGCCTTTGACTACGTCGGCCAACGCAGCAAGAGCGCCGCATGAACGCCATCACCGCCGCAGCCGCGCAGCCCTTTGCGCCCGGATTGATGAAGGGCCAGCGGGTGCTGGTAACCGGTGGGGGCACAGGGCTTGGGCAGGCCATGGCCGAACAGTTTTTGTCGCTGGGCGCCGATGTGGCCATTTGTGGCCGCCGCAAATCGGTGTGTGATGAAACCGCCGAGCGCTGGCGCAGCCAGTTCCCCGCCGCGCGCATCGACACCTTTGGCGTGGACATCCGCGTGGCCGCTGCGGTGGATGAAATGGTGCAAGCCCTCTTTGACAGCGGCGGCCTGACGGGCCTGGTAAACAACGCAGCGGGCAACTTCATTGCGCCCACTGAAAGCCTTTCGCCGCGGGCCTTCGATGCCATTGCCAACATCGTGTTTCATGGCACTTTCTATGTGACGCAGGCGGTGGGCAAACGCTGGGTGGCGCAAGCGCGTGGCGGCCAGTGGCAGCCTACTCAGGGCTTTCGCAGCGTGATGAGCATCATCACCACTTGGGTGGACAACGGCTCGCCCTACGTGGTGCCGTCGGCCATGAGCAAGGCGGGCATCGACGTCATGACCAAATCATTGGCGGTGGAGTGGGCCAAGTTTGGCGTGCGACTTAACGCGGTGGGCCCCGGCGAGATTCCCACCGAAGGCATGAGCAAGCGGCTGAACCCCGGCGAAGAGCCCGGTGCCCGCAGCCGCGCCCGCAACCCGATGGCCCGCCCCGGCCACATGGCTGAGTTGCAAAACCTGGCCGCCTTTTTGATGGCGCCGGGCCTGTGCGATTGGCTCAGCGGTCAAAGCATCATGATGGACGGCGCCAACGCGCTGGCCACCGGCGGCAACTTCTATGAGTTGCGCGACTGGAGCGAAGGGGATTGGCAAGCCGCGCGTGACCGCATCGAGGCGCAAAACGCCAAAGACAGGGCGCAGCGCGGCTAAATCAGGCCTCGCCCCACACCTCGTGGGCGGTTTCCACCACCAGCGCCAGCTTGCGGCGTTGGTCATCCACCGCAATGTTGTTGCCGTGCACCGTGCTCGAAAAACCGCACTGCGGCGACAGGCCCATTTGCGCAAGCGGCGCGTACTTGGCGGCCTCTTCGATGCGCCGTTTGAGCGCGTCTTTGCTCTCTAATTGCCCAAACTTGGTGGTCACCAAACCCAGCACCACGGCCTTGTCTTTGGCCAGATAGCGCAGCGGGCGGAAATCGCCCGAACGGTCGTCGTCATATTCCAAGAAATAGGCGTCGATGTGCATCAACGACAGCAGCGCTTCGGCCACCGGCTCGTAGTTACCGGCCGCCGCATGGGTGCTTTTGAAATTGCCTCGGCACAGGTGCATGGCCAGCGTCATGCCCGCCGGCTTGTGGGCCACCACTTTGTTGATGAACATGGCGTAGCGAAACGGCAGTTCATTGGGGTCGTCGCCGCGCTGGCGGGCGGCTTCGCGCATTCTTTCGTCGCACAGATAGGCCAGGTTGGTGTCGTCCATTTGCACATAGGTGCAACCGGCGTCGGCCAAGCTTTTGAGCTCCTCGCCGTAGGCCTTGGCCACGTCGTCGTAGAAGGCGGGATCGAGCTCAGGGTAGGCATCGCGGCTGATGCCCGCACGGCCGCCGCGAAAGTGCAGCATGGTGGGCGACGGGATGGTGACCTTGGGCGTGGCGCCCGGAGCCAGTTGGCCCACCTGCTGCTTCAGGTATTCAAAGTCGGCGCGCTGGATGTCGGTGGTGTGGCGCACCTTGTCGATCACCCGCATGACGGGCGGGGCCAGTTCTTCGGTGCCGTCGGGTTTGCGGATGGTCACCGGGATATCGGTTTTCACCCCACCCAACTGCTCCAGAAAATCAATGTGGAAATAGGTGCGCCGGAACTCGCCGTCGGTGATGCTTTTCAGGCCTACGTCGCGCTGGAACTTCACCACTTCTGAAATGGCGCGGTCTTCTACTTCGCGCAAGTGCTCGGCGGAAATGGAGCCACGCGCTTTTTGCGCCCTGGCATCGAGCAAATAGGCGGGGCGCAAAAAGCTGCCGACGTGGTCAAAGCGGGCGGGAAGATGAGGTGCGGGCATGGTGGGGTGGCCAGGGGTGTGAATGTGCTGCCGAGCGCGCAGCACAGGTTGTGGGCGGAGGGTGTGGGTGGAACACTGACTTCGCCGATCTTAGTGTTTTTGTATACAACGCGCAGCAGCAGCGGCCACAATACAGGCTGTGCGTGACGCCGCCGCATGTGATTTCTCTTGGAGAACTCAAATAAGAATCCCCTTGTTTCGAAGGGCGGGTTCAATGGTTAGACCTGGTTTGTACACTTCGGTGGACGATCTGTAGCAGAGAGGCAGTCTGAGTTGCTGCTACAGTTTTAATAGCTGCTTTCGCCCTATTTAACTGCCGAAACCCCGAAAATCATCCTTCACGTGCCGATCTCTGCCGCGACCCAAACCGAACACGCGCAGCGCAGCCTGCGGCAGTTGATCGCCGACGGCCATTTGGCGGCCGGACAGCGCGTGACTGAGCTGGCCATGGTGGACCGCCTGGGCGTGTCGCGCACGCCCGTGAGAGCGGCTTTGGCCGCGCTGGAGGGTGAGGGGCTGTTGCAGGCCTTGCAGCATGGCGGCTATGTGGTGCGGGAGTTTTCTGAAGGCGACATGACCGACGCCATCGAACTGCGCGGCACGCTCGAAGGCCTGCTGGCGCGCCTGGCCGCCGAGCGTGGGGCAGCGGCCGATTTGCTCAGCCGCGCCCGTGAAGTGCTTGACGCCATCGATGTGGTGCTGGCCGCGCCCACCTTGAACGAAGCCCGTTTGGACGACTACGTCACGCTCAACGGACGTTTTCACCAGCTGTTGGCGGACATGCCCAGCAGCCCCTTGTTGGCCCGAGAGTGCGCGCGGGTGGCGAGCTTGCCGTTTGCCTCGCCGTCGGCTTTTGTGGGTGTGCAGGTCAATGCTCGGCGCTCACGCGACATGCTGGTGGTGGCCCAAGACCAGCATCGGCAGGTGCTCGCGGCCATTGAGGACGGCGAGGGCACTCGCGCTGAAGCGCTGATGCGCGAGCACGCCAAGCTCGCTCAGCGCAACTTGCAGACCGTCTTGAAGAGCGGCTTGCACCCGCCTAGCCCCGGCTCAGACGCCAAGGGTGTGCTGGCCGCTGAACTGCTTGCCCATGGCCTGGTGCGACCCTAGCTGACGCGTGGCTGTGTCGCGTCAACGCACTAATTGGCGCCCGTGCGCTCGGCAAACAGCGTGGCCACTTCCGCTCGCAGCCACAAGCTGACTGCATCGCGATGCATGCGGCGATGCCACAACATATGAATCCCCAGTGCGGGTAGCGCCACCGGCAAGGGGCGGCTGACCAGCCCAAAAGGGGTGGTCACCACCTGCGCAAATCGTTGCGGCACCGTAGCCACCAGATCGCTTGCACTCAGCAAATGGCCCAGGGCGCCAAAGTGCGGCACCGTGACCCGAACGTCACGGTTGAGCTTGGCGCGCTTGAGCGATGCGTCCAACTGGGCATGGCCCGTGGCCAGCGACGTCACCCGCACGTGGGCGGCGCCGGCGTATTCGTCGCGTGACACCTTGGGCTTGTCTAGCGCATGGTGGCGGCGCATCAACATCACCCAGGGCTGGTTGAACAAGCGCCGCTGAAAAAAACCGCCCTGCAGCTGGGGCAACAAGCCCAGGGCTAAGTCCACTTCGCCTTGCGCCATGGCTTCGGCCACATCGACCGTGGCCGGGCGTACCGTGGCCAGTTCCAACTGCGGCGCTTGGGTGCGCCAGCGCTGTAGAAGCGGCGGCACAAAGTACATCTCACCCACGTCTGTCAGTGCCAACACCACTCGGCGCTGGCTGCTTTGGGGCGTAAACGCCGCCGCTGGGCGCAAGGCCTGCTGCAGCAAGCCCAAGGCCTGCAACACGGCGGGTGCCAGCTCACGCGCGCGGGCGGTGGGCTCCATGCCGGCGGGTGTGGCCACAAACAAGTCGTCACCCAGGGCACGCCGCAGGCGGCCTAGGGCGTTGCTCACGGCGGGTTGGCTCAAACCCAGCTTCTCGGCTGCGCGCCCCACCCGGCGCTCGGCCAACAGTTGGGCAAACACGCGCAGCAGGTTCAAATCGATCTGGTCAATATTCATGATGTCAATGGCGCGTATTTTGGGTATTGGCTTGAGTGATGCTATTCGCGGCGGCATCATTGGCCGAAAGCAACCTTGGAGACCTGTTTAATGAGCCCAACGCATCCCAGCGTGGCCGCATTGCCTTGGCCTACACGGGCCCAATCACCCGAGCTGCCTGAGCTGCCGGGCACGCACCGCATTCCGTTTGCCGCTTACACCCAGCCCGAGCTGCATGCGCTAGAGCTAGAACGCTTTTTCTATCAAGGCCACTGGTGCTATGTGGCGCTTGAGGCCGAGGTGCCCAATGTGGGCGACTTCAAGCGCAGCGTGGTGGGCGAGCGCTCGGTGGTGGTAGTGCGCTCGGGCGCGGACGAGATCAGCGTGTTTGAGAACGTCTGCGCCCACCGCGGCATGCAGTTTTGCCGTGAAAGGCATGGCAACCGCAAAGACTTCGTCTGCCCTTATCACCAATGGAGCTACAGCCTCAAGGGCGACTTACAGGGTGTGCCCTTTCGGCGTGGTGTGCGCCAGGGCACCGAAGTACACGGCGGCATGCCGACTGACTTCAACGCCGCAGAGCATGCGCTGACGCCCCTGAAAGTGGCGCGCCGCGGAGGCGTGATTTTTGCCAGCTTTGATGCCAATGTGCAGCCCTTTGAAGACTATCTGGGCCCCACCATCACCCAATACTTTGATCGGCTGTTTAACGGCCGCAAGCTCAAGGTGCTGGGCTACAACCGCCAGCGCATTCCGGGCAACTGGAAGCTGATGCAAGAGAACATCAAAGACCCCTACCACCCGGGCTTGTTGCACACCTGGTTTGTCACCTTTGGCCTTTGGCGGGCCGACAACAAGAGTGAATTGCGCATGGATGAGCGCCACCGCCACGCCGCCATGATCAGCACCCGTGGCACGGCAGGCGCGGCCAACGGCGGAGCGGCCCAGGTCACCCAGGTGAGCAGCTTCAAGCAGACCATGCAGCTTGAAGACCCGCGCTTTTTAGACATCGTGCCCGAGCCCTGGTGGGGCGGCCCCACGGCGGTGATGACCACCATCTTCCCCAGCGTGATCCTGCAGCAGCAAGTCAACAGCGTGTCAGTGCGGCACATCCAGCCGCGCGGTCATGGCGAGTTTGATTTTGAATGGACCCATTTTGGATTTGACGATGACGACGACGCCATGACGCAGCGCCGCCTGCGCCAAGCCAACCTGTTTGGCCCGGCCGGCTTTGTGTCGGCCGACGATGGCGAAGTCATTGAGCTGTCGCAACGCGGCTTTGAACAAAAGCCCGGCCACCGCGCCCTGGCGGAGTTGGGCGGGCGTGAGGTGGGCGACACGCCGCACATGGTGACCGAGACGCTCATTCGCGGCATGTACCAGTACTGGCGTGAGGTGATGGAGGCCCCGCAATGAATGCCGCGCTGCCCACTTCACCGCTGGCCGATATGGGCATGGCCGACTTTCTGGCGGTGCAGCGCCTGTATGCCGAATACGCCCTGGCGCTGGATGCGGGTGACTGGGATCGTTGGCCCGGCTTCTTTATCCCCGACGGCTGCTACCGGCTGCAGCCGCGCGACAACTTCGAGCGCGGCCTGCCCTTGGCCACCCTGTGGTTTGAGAGCCAAGGCGCCTTGCGTGACCGCGTTTACGGCATCAAAGAAACGCTGTTTCATGACCCGTACTACCAGCGCCACATCGTGGGCGCGCCGCTCATCCACGCCCTGCATGCCGACGGCAGCATCGAGTGCGAAGCCAGCTATGTGGTGATTCGCATCAAGCCGTCGCAGGCGGGCGAGGTGTTCAACACCGGCCGCTATATCGACCGCATCGTGCCCACGCCGGAAGGCTTGCGCTTTGCCAGCCGCTGGGTGATCTACGACACCGAGCTGGTGCTCAATTCCATCATCTACCCGATCTGACAAGCGCCATGGATCTGACCGATTGGGAAGACGCTGGCCCCGCCGATGACGTCGCCGAGGGCCTGCCCCTGGGCCGCGAAGTGGCGGGCTTGGATGTGGCGCTGTACCGGGTCGGCGACGAGGTGTTTGCCACCGACGGCATCTGCACCCACGGCCACGCGCGGCTGTGCGACGGTTTTCAAGAAGGCTTTGAAATTGAATGCCCGCTGCATCAAGGCCGCTTTGATGTGCGAGATGGCCGGGCCCTGTGCGAGCCGCTCACTCAAGGCTTGGCGTCGTTCCCGGTGGTGCTGCGCGACGGGCGGGTTTGGTTGAAAGTCATCTAGCGCGTTGCCAGGCCTCTAGGTCGCTGGTGGGACAAGACGCTATCAAAAACGTAGCTGCTTGCGCGCACCAAATATGCCCAATCGGCCTTTTTCTTCGGGGACGCTTGCGCTTTCGTGAGGTTTGAACCATTGCGGTGGCCGCTGCGGCTGCGCATGATGAGTCACACCAAAAACGCCCTTGAGGAGGCACCCTATGCAGCTGCGCGCACGCCCTTGGTCTCGCCGAGATTTTTCTGCGGCCGCATCGGCGGGCTTGATGTGGGTGGCTACTGGGCCTGCCAGGGCGCAGGCGCCCACGTTTCCCAACCGAGTCGTGCGCATCGTGCCGTTTGGCGCGGGCGGCGGCCCCATTGACACCTTGGCCCGCGCCTATGCCGACAAGCTGGCCCAACGCTGGGGCCAAGCGGTGATCACCGACGCCAAGCCCGGCGCGGCCGGCATCATTGCCGCCGACTTTGTCGCCAAGGCGGCACCCGACGGCCACACGGTGATGTTCACCCTGCCGCTCACTCATGTGAACGCGGCCATCTTGCAGCCCAAACTGCCGTATGACCCGGTGAAAGACTTCCAACCCCTGTCGATGCTGGCCACCGGTGGGCCCATGTTGGTGGCGCGGGCCAATGCGCCCTACAACAACGTGCGCGAGTTTGTGGACTTTGCCAAGAAGCAACCCAAAGGCCTCACCTACGGCACCTGGGGCAATGGCTCCACCGCGCATTTGTTTGGCGAACTCTTGCAGCGCCAAAGTGGCGCCAATTTGATTCATGCGCCCTACAAGGCCGAGGCTGCTGTGCACGCTGATTTGTTTGGCGAGGTGTTGGACTTTGCCTGGGCCAACCCCTCCACAGCGCGGGCGCAGACGCAGGGCGGCCGCATGAAGGTGTTGGCCATTGCGGGCCAAAAGCGCGTGTCGATCATGCCGCAGGTGCCCACCTTTACCGAGCAAGGTTTCACCGGCTTTGACATCGATAGTTGGATTGGGGTGTACGCCCCTGCGCGCACGCCACAGCCCATCGTCGACGCCTGGGTGGCAGCACTGCGCGAGACCACCGCCATGCCCGACATCAGCGCGCGGCTCACGGCCTTTGGCTTTGAGCCTTTGGGCAACACGCCGCCTCAGTTCCTGGAGCGTTACCGCGCCGACTACCCGCGCATGGCTGAGCTCATCAAAGCCGCCGGAGTCACGGCGGAATGAGCGCGCGCGTCGTTCCGATTGCGCTAGACACCGGCACCGCTTACGGCCGCCCCGCGCCGCGCCACCGGCCCGAACTCACCGAAGTGGATGCAGGCACCCCCATGGGTGAACTGCTGCGCCGCTATTGGCACCCGATTGGCCTGCAAGCTGACGCCACCGACACTCCGCGCCAGGTGCGGGTGCTGGGTGAAGACTTGATCCTTTTTCGAGATGGCTCCGGCCGCCCCGGGCTTGTGCATCCCCGTTGTGCCCACCGAGGCAGTTCGCTGCACTACGGCAAGGTAGAAGCGCGCGGCCTTCGCTGTTGTTATCACGGCTGGCTGTTTGATGTGCACGGCCACTGCCTAGAGCAACCCTGCGAGCCCGAAGGCGGGCGCTTTCGCGACAAGGTGCGCCAACCTTGGTACCCGGTGCAAGAGCGCTATGGCTTGATCTGGGCTTACCTCGGCCCGCCTGAGAAAAAGCCGGTGCTGCCGCGCTACGAATGCCTGGAAACGCTGGACGAAGGTGAATTTCTAGAGGCCAACGACGACAGCATCGGCGGCGGCGGCCCGCCGGTCATTCCATGCAACTGGCTGCAGCACTATGAGAACTTGGTAGACCCGTTCCACGTGGTGATCTTGCATGCCAGTTTTAGTGGCACCCAGTTTGTGCCTGAAATGGCCGTGATGCCCCAGGTGAGCTGGGACACCCAAGCGCACAGCGTGCGCACCCTGTCTACCCGCAAGCTGCCTGATGGCAAAACTTTGCGCCGCATCAGCGAAGCGGGGCTGCCGACCTTGCGGGTGATTCCCAGCCCGCGCCTGGGCCGCTTTGGCCGCGTCGAATCGCTGGGTTGGGTGCTGCCCATCGACAACCACAGCTTTCGTATCTATGTAGTGGGCCGGGTGCGCGAGAAGGGTGAACTGGTCAAGATGCGTTCGCGCCTGAACGGCAAGCTGTGGGAAGAACTGACACCTGAAGAGCACCGGCTGTTTCCGGGTGACTACGAAGCACAGGTGAGCCAAGGGCCGATTGCCGCGCATTCAGAAGAGCATCTGGCCACCAGCGATCGCGGGGTGGTCATGCTGCGCCGCCTGCTTGAAAAGCAGTTGGAAGTGATGCGCACCGGTGGCGACCCCGCAGGTGTCAGCTTTGATGCCGACGCGCCACCGGTGCATTTCAGCGCCGGTAATTTTTTGGAAGACTGACGGTGCCCACCGCCTTTACCGTGCGGCTGGCGCGCAGCGGGCAAGATGTGCCGGTGGCCGATGGCCAAACGGTGGTGGAGGCGCTGGCCGCCCACGGCGTGGTGGTGGCCACATCCTGCGCCCAAGGGGTGTGCGGCACCTGCTTAACGCGCGTACTGGCCGGTGAGCCTGAGCATTGGGACATGTACTTGTCCCCCGAAGAGCAAGCCGCCAACGACCGCTTTTGCCCCTGCGTGTCGCGCAGTGTGACGCCGCTGTTGGTGCTGGATCTGTAGCCATCCCAAGCCCCAGTCTTCATGCCACTTTGCGATAGCTGCTAGCGCATGCAAAGGCTGGTGCATAGCGGCTATTTCATTAAAGTGCGCGTGGTCAATCAAGGCACATGAGCCGAACACCCCACTAGGAGACCCCCGTGCACCCATTCATTAGCCGCCGAGCGGCCTTGCATCTGACTGTGGGCGGCGCGGCCGTTTTGGGGCTGGGCCAGCGGGCTTGGGCGCAGGCGCCGGTCACCCTGCGGATTCACCAAATGCTGCCCGCGCAAGCCACCATTCCTGCCCGGGCGCTGGCGCCATGGGGGCAGAAGGTGGAGCGTGAATCGGCTGGGCGGCTGAAGGTGCAGCAGTTCAACACCATGGCCCTGGGCGGCACGCCACCGCAGTTGTTTGACCAAGCCCGCGACGGCGTGGTCGACATCGTCTGGACGGTGCTGGGCTACACCCCGGGGCGATTCAACCGTTGCGAGGTGTTTGAGCTGCCGTTTATGAGCGCCACAGCCGAAGCATCGTCCAAGGCCTTTCAGGAATACGCCGACAAGTTCGCCGCAGATGAGTTCAAAGACGTCAAGCTCATCTGCGTGCACACCCACGGCCCCGGCCTGTTTCACACCCGAGCGCCCATCCTGGGCCTGGAAAGTCTGCGCGGCATGAAGGTGCGCGGCGGCTCGCGCATCATCAACAACATGCTGGGCAAGTTGGGCGCCATTCCGGTGGGCATGCCCGTGCCGGCGGTCACCGATGCCCTGTCCAAGGGCGTGATTGACGGCACCACCATTCCGTGGGAAGTGACGCCTTCGCTCAAGGTGGCTGAACTGGTGAAGAACCACACCGGTTTTGCGGGCCGCGAAGGCCTGTACACCCAGACCTTTGCCGTGGCGATGAACCGCGCCTCTTACGACCGCTTACCGCCCGAAGCCAAGCGTGTGATTGACGCCAACAGCGGCATTGACGCTGCCGGCTTTTTTGGCCGCGCCATGGACGAAGGCGACGTGGTGGGCCGTGATTTGGCCCAGCGCGCAGGCAACCAAATCGTGATGTTGGACATCGCTGAGACCCAACGCTGGCGCCGCACCGCCGGTGCAGTTGAAACCGACTGGCTGGCCGAAGCCAAGGGCAAGAACCTGGACGGCGTGCGCCTGTTGGCCGAGGCCCGCAGCTTGCTGGGCAAGTACCAACGGTGAGCGTGTGGCGCCTGAGCCATGATTGGCGCCTGGCGGTGTACTGCGCCGCCAGCCCTTCCGACCCCCTTTTCTTGAAGCGCATCACGTGAAGTTTCTGCACCTTGTGGCCAAGGCCTGTGCGGCACTGGCGGGCCTGATCTTGACGGCCATCACCCTTATTACCTGTGTCAGCTTGCTGGGCCGCAACACCATCGGCAAAACCTTGGTGGGCGACTACGAACTCACCGCCTTCGTGGCGGGTGCGGCGGTGGCTTTGTTCATGCCGCTGTGCCAGTTTCAGCGACAACACATCATCGTGGACTTCTTTACCGCACGCGCATCGGCTGGGGCCATTCGGTGGTTTGACCGCTTCGGCGCACTGCTGATGGCACTATTGATGTTTGCGCTGTCGTGGCGCACCACCGTGGGCGGCATCAGCAGCTTTCGCAGCGATTCCAGCACCATGATGCTGGGCCTGCCCGAATGGTGGGCTTATGCGGCCATGGTGCCGCCGCTGTTCATTGCCGGGGTGATTGCACTCGTGCAGGCGCTCAGCGCCAAGGCCATGGCGGAGGCCGCAGCATGAGCGCCATTACTCTGGCCGCCAGCATCTTCGCGGTGATGCTGCTGTTGATGGCGGTGCGCGTACCCATAGCGGTGGCGATGTTCGCCGCCGGCGCCTTTGGCTACCTGTACCAAGTGGGCTCGGCGCCGTTCTTAAACAACATGAACGGGCTGGTCTACGCACGGCTGGCCAGCTATGACTTGTCGGTGATTCCGCTGTTCATCTTGATGGGCAACTTTGCCACCCAGGGCGGTATTTCCAAGGCGCTGTTTCAGTTTGCCAGTGTGGTCATGCAGCGCTTCAAGGGCGGGCTGGCCATGGCGGCGGTGATGGCCAGCGCGGCCTTTGGGGCCATTTGCGGATCATCCATTGCCACGGCGGCCACCATCACATCAGTGGCTTTGCCCGAGATGAAGCGCCACGGTTATTCAGGCCGCTTGGCTACTGGCACGCTGGCTGCGGGCGGCACGCTGGGCATTTTGATTCCGCCGTCGGTGCCCTTGGTGATCTACGCCATCTTGACCGAGCAGAACATCGCCAAGCTGTTTGCTGCAGCCACCATCCCCGGCATCATCGCCATGCTGGGCTACATGATTGCCATCTCAATTTATGTGCGGTTCTTCCCGGGCCATGCGCCTGAAAGCGACGACCAGCACGCCAAGCTCACGCTGATGGCCACGTTGCAAGTGGCGCCCATTGCCATCATCTTTTTGATTGTGTTTGGCGGCATTTACGGCGGCTGGTTCACACCCACCGAGGGCGCGGCGGTGGGGGCTGCAGCCACCTTTGTGGCGGCGCTCATCAAGCGTGAGCTGACTTGGGCCAAGTTCATGCAGTGCTTTTATGCCACCGCGGCGGCCAGCGGCATGATCTTCTTGATCTTTCTGGGCGCCGACATGATGAATTCGGCCCTGGCGCTGACCCGTGTGCCCGGGCAATTGGCCGAAGTGGTGCAAGGCTGGGACGTGCCACCCGTGGCAGTGGTGATCTTTATCTTGCTGTTCTACGTGGTGCTGGGGGCGGTGATGGACGAGCTGTCCATGATCTTGCTCACCATCCCCATCTTCTTCCCCATGATCATCGGGCTTGACTTTGGCATGCCCAAAGAATCGGTGGCCATTTGGTTTGGGGTGCTGGTGCTCATGACGGTGGGCTTTGGCCTGCTGGCGCCACCCGTGGGGTTGAATGTGTACGTGGTCAACTCCATGGCCAAAGACGTGCCCATTGCCGAAAGCTACCGCGGCGTGCTGCCTTTTCTGGCCAGTGATGTGGTGCGCACTTCGTTGCTGGTGGCTTTTCCGCCCATCACCCTATGGCTGGTGCAGTTCGTCGGCTAGGGCGTCTGTCGCGTCGCGCGGCCGCGCAGCGCCTGCTGGCGTTGGGCGCGCTGTCCGCAGGTGCTTGTGCGCTGGCGCAGCCTACAACGGCGCCGGTGGCCGCTTTTAAGGGCCCGTTGAAGATCGTGGTGCCCTTTGGCGCCGGTGGCGTGGCCGATTTCACCGCTCGCACCGTGGCACAGGCGCTGGCTGAGCGCGTAGGTCAGCCCATCACCATCGACAACCGCCCGGGCGCTGGCGGTGTTGGTGCGGCTGACGCCGTGCTGCGCGCCGAGCCCGACGGCCACACCTTGCTGCTGATGAGCAACGCCACCGCAGTCAGCGTGGGCCTGTTCAAGCAATTGCCCTATGACCCAGTGCGTGATTTTTCACCCGTGGGGCTGCTAGGCACCTTTGATTTGGCCTTGGTGGTGGCCGAGGGCAGCCGCTTCAACACGGCGGCCGATTGGCTGGCTGCAGCGCGCGCGCAGCCAGGCCGTTTGAACCTGGGCAGCATCAACATCGGCAGCACCCAGCACTTGAGCGCTGAGTTGCTCAAGGCCAGCGCCAACATTGATGTGCAGGTGGTGCCCTTTAACGGCACGCCCGCGGTGCTGCAGGCGCTGCGTGGTGGCCAGATTGATGCGGCCATTGAAGTGGTGTCGCCCCTCTTGGGCCAATTGCAAGCCCGTGCGCTGCGAGCCTTGGCGGTGCTGGGCAGTCAAAGGGTGGGGCGTGGCTCAGCGGTGCCCGGTCTGGCCGCCTTGGTCGATGTGCCGACGCTGGCTGAGGTGGGTGTGGCCGCCTTGCAGGTCAGCAGCTGGAACGCGCTGGCCGCCCCCGCGCGCACGCCGCCCGCCACGCTGGTGCGGCTGCAGCGCGAACTGGCCGCCGTGCTGCAGACGCCCGATGTGCGGCAACGGCTGGAAGGCCAAGGCGTGGCAGCCCGCGTGGGTACTGAAGCAGGTATGGGCGAGCAACTGGCTCAGCTGCTGGCCACCGATATCGCCCGCTGGCGGGGTGTGATTCAGCGGGCGGCGGTGCCGTTGCAGTAACTGAGGTGGTCTGTTGGTTTGCTATTGAAAAGATAGCTGGATGCGGCGTGTTTTAGGGCGGTGGCGGCTGTTTTGTTTTGAGGTTTTATTGGGGCTTGGTTTGGGCGCTCTGCTTCGAAGCGCAACAGCCGAGTGGGCAGCCCGCTGACTGCGTGTCCTCCGGAGAGTCCACTGGACTCTCCTCCCCCTTAACCTCCGTCAGCGGGCCACCCACTCGGCTGTCGCGCTTCGGTCACGGTCGTCGAACCGGGGGTGCGCCATTGGCTTAGCTCGTGGTTTGCGACAGGGCCTTGGGGGCGCATGGATGCCGCCGAGGAACGCAGGGAGCGCAGGTTGCGGCGAAGCCGTCCGCCGCAGCTGTTTGAGCGCAGCGAGTTCTGCGGCGGCCTGTGATCGCGAGTACCAGCAGGGCAGTCGGGCGGTATGCCGCCCGACCGGCGATCCCTTAAGCCCCCAAGGCCCTGCCGCACACCACGTGCGGAAGTCCGTCACCCAACGACCCACAGACAACCCAACCATAAAACCAGGCGCTACCGCAATAAAAACAATCCCCTCTAGCTATCATTTTTGATAATTGGGGTCTGACCCCAATTTCCTCACCCCACAAGGCTCAGCAGTAGCCAATTGGCACCAATTGCCCCCGGGTCGTGGGCTACCATCTTGGGTTATTTCACGCGCTCATCCATTCGGCTGCGCAGGCCATCACCTTGGCCTTATTTCTCAATTGAATCAACACGTTAGCCCCGTCAACGGGCTGGCGCTCTAGCTGCTGTGCGACTCAGTTCCATCAAGTTATCGGGCTTTAAATCGTTTGCCGAGCCCACCCACTTTCAACTGCCTGGCCAATTGGTAGGCGTGGTGGGGCCCAACGGTTGTGGCAAGTCCAACATCATGGACGCCGTGCGCTGGGTGCTGGGCGAAAGCCGCGCCAGTGAGCTGCGCGGCGAGTCGATGCAAGACGTCATCTTCAACGGCACCACCAGCCGCAAGCCCGCCAGCCGCTCCAGCGTTGAATTGGTGTTTGACAACGCTGACCACCGCGCAGGCGGCCAGTGGAACGCTTTTGCAGAAGTGGCCGTCAAGCGTGTGCTGACGCGTGACGGCACCAGCAGCTACTACATCAACAACCAGCCGGTGCGCCGGCGGGATGTGCAGGACGTGTTTTTGGGCACTGGCTTGGGGCCGCGCGCCTACGCCATCATTGGCCAAGGCACCATCAGCCGCATCATTGAAAGCCGCCCCGAAGAACTGCGCCTGTTTCTAGAAGAAGCCGCTGGCGTTTCTAAATACAAAGAGCGCCGCCGCGAGACCGAACACCGCTTGGTGGACACCCGCGAAAACCTCACCCGCGTGCAAGACATCTTGCGCGAGCTCAGCGCCAATCTGGACAAGCTCGAAGCCCAAGCCGAAGTGGCACAGCGCTACAACGCCCTGCACAGCCTGCAGCAGCGGCGCCAGCAGCAGCTATGGTTTTTGAAGCGCGCCGACGCCTTGGGTGAGCAAGAACGGGTGCGCACCGAAGGCCTGGCCGCCGTCAATGAGCTTGAATCCCGCGTGGCCGACCTGCGCCACACCGAAGCCAATTTAGAAGAGGTGCGCCAAGCCCACTACCAAGCCGGTGACTTGGTCAACCAAGCGCAGGGGCGCTTGTACGAGGCCAACGCCGAAGTCGGCAAGCTCGAAGCCGAAATCCGCTTTGTGGTCGAAGGCCGCCAGCGCAATCAAAACCGCCTGGCCACGCTGGCTGAACAGCGCCTGCAATGGCAAGAGCGCCAAGCTGAAGCCGCCACGCAAACCGACGAGCTGGCCGTGCTCACTCAAACCGGCGCCGAACAAGCCGAACTGCTGGCCGCCCAGCTCGAAGAAGCCACCGCCCAGGCCCCCGCGTTGGACGACGCCTTGCGCGCCGCCCAAGCCAGCGCCAACACCCAGCGCGCCGCCGTGACCCAGGTGCAGCAGCAAATTCAAGTGCTGGCCGCCGACCAGCGCAATTGGGCCGAGCAGTTGCGCCAAGCTGAGGCCCGGCGCGAGAAGCTGCGGGCTGATTTGGGCAGCCTCCAGCGCCCCGACGACGCCCGCTTGGCGGACTTGGCCGAACAGCAGCAACTGGCCGCCGCCACCGCAGAAGAAGCCGCCGCCCGCTTGGCCGAGCTGCAAGACAGCGCCAGCACCGTGGCCGACACGCGCCGCGCCGCACAAACCGCGCTGGACACCGACGCCAAGCGCCAAACCGAACTGGCCGCCCGCGTCGAAGCCCTGCGCGCCCTGCAAGCCCAAGTGCAAACCGATGACAAGCTGCGCCCTTGGCTGGCCCGCCATGGCTTAGACAGCCTGCAACCCCTGTGGCAGCGCCTGCAGGTCGACGCCGGATGGGAAAGCGCCGTAGAGGCTGCCCTGCACGAACGCTTAAGCGCCCTGCAAGTGGGCCGCCTCGAAACCCTGCGCGCATTGGCCGATGACGCGCCGCCCGCGCGGCTGGCCTTCTTTGCGCCGCCCGATGTGCCCGGTGCCAGCGCTGCGACCTCCAGCCCCGCAGGCGCGCGCCCCTTGCTCGAGCGCCTGCGCACCCACGATGCAGGCCACCAAGCCGTCTTGGCCGATTGGTTGCACGGCGTGTGGGCCATGCCCGCCCTGGCCGATGCCCTGGCCGTGCGCACCCAACTGCCGGTGGGCCATCTGCTGGTGGTGCCGGGCGGCCATATCGTCAGCCGCCACGCGGTGCAGATTTACGCCCCCGACAACGCCCAGGCCGGCTTGTTGGCCCGCGCGCAAGAAATTGAAAACCTCGACAAAGCGCTCAAGGCCCAAGCCCTGATCGTGGAGCAGTCGCGCAGTGCGTTGGTGCGCGCCGATGCCGCCGCCACCCAGCATGCCGAGCAGTTGCTACAAGCCCAGCGCCAAGCCAGCAGCAGCCAGCAAGCGGCGCACACGGTGCAGGTGCAACTGCTGCAATTGCAGCAGCAAGCCGACGCCATGCGCCTGCGCGGTAGTCAGTTAGATGCCGACTTGGCCGATGTGCAAACCTTGGCTGCTGACTTGGCTGAGCGCCAAGCCGAGGCCGAAGCCCGCTTTGAAACCCTGGACGCCGAACTGGCCCAGGCCCAAGAGCGCCATGCCGAGCTGGACGACCACGTCTTGCGCGCCCAGCGTGCGTTAGACGCTGACCGCGAGCAGCGCCGCAGCCTAGAGCGCCACGCCCAAGAAGCCCAGTTTGGCCTGCGTGCGCTGCAGGCCCGGCGCGACGAACTGCAGCGCACCCAAGCCACTGCCAGCACCCAAATGGACGGCATTGACAGCGAAGTGCGACAGCTCAGCGTTGAGCTCGAACGCCTGTCAGACACCGTGGCCCAAACCGGCCTGCAAGCGGCGTTGGATTTGAAGCTGGAGCGCGAGCGCCTGCTGGGCGAACGCCGCAGCGTCTACGACGATCTCTCGGCCCGCCTGCGCGCCAGCGATGAGCGCCGCTTGAGCCTAGAGCGCGAGCTGGACCCGCTGCGCCAGCGCATCACCGATCTGCGCCTGAAAGAGCAAGCCGCTCAATTGGGCGTGGAGCAATACACCCAGCAGTTGGTGGACGCACAAGCGCTGCTAGACGACGTGCAAGCCAGCATTGACGCCG
>JAAFIY010000069.1 GCA_013297985.1 Comamonadaceae bacterium
CAGAAAAATGGCGTTGGGCAGTGGCGAAATGGCAAAAGGAGAAAGCGGTTGACGGCACTTGCACACGGGCCGAAAACCCACTTTCCCCCACTAAATTGCACTTTTTTGCACTGTAGCAGCAAAGCCCGAAATGGCCGTGCCCAAGCACACTTTTTTTCAATCAAATCAAGGACTTAAAGCCTGTATATCCATTCAGCTTTCGGTAAAAAAGCATGGACTGAAAAGCACTTGGAAGGGCTTTTGAAAGTGCCCGCGGTGTGGCGCGGGGGTGTCGCTTGCGCGCGGCTAGGCCGCGCAGGCAGCGCGGAAGCGGGTGCGGCGCACCCCGTCTGCCTGATGCTACATTTTTTGTAGCTGCTTGCGCTTATTTCTAGGGCGCAAGCGGGCTTTTTCTTATGAGCCCTGCGGGCTACAAGATAAAGCGCGACAAATCGTCGTCGCGGGCCACATCGGCCAGACGCGCATCCACCTGTTCGGCGGTGATGGTCACGGTTTGCCCACTGTGCCGCTCGGCCGCAAAACTGATGTCGTCCAGCAGCCGTTCAAGCACCGTGGCCAGGCGGCGCGCGCCGATGTTTTCGGTGCGCTCATTGACCTCGCAGGCCACTTGCGCAATGCGGGTGATGGCTTCGGGTGTGAACTGCAGCGTGACGCCTTCGGTGGCCAAGAGCGCCTGGTACTGCTTGACCAAGCTGGCCTGAGTTTGCGTCAGGATGGCTTCAAAGTCGGCCACGCTCAGGGATTGCAGCTCCACCCGAATCGGAAAGCGCCCCTGCAGCTCAGGGATCAAATCGCTGGGCTTGCTTAAGTGGAACGCGCCACTGGCAATAAACAGGATGTGGTCGGTTTTGATCGGCCCGTACTTGGTCGACACGGTGGTGCCCTCCACCAGCGGCAGCAAATCGCGCTGTACGCCTTGGCGCGAGACTTCTGCGGCCCCGCCGCCGTCGCTGCGCGAGGTGACTTTGTCGATCTCGTCAATGAAGACGATGCCGCTCTGCTCGGCCGCGGCCAAGGCTTCGGTTTTGATGTCGTCGTCGTTGATGAGCTTGGCGGCTTCTTCGTCGGTGAGCTGCTTGAGCGCATCGGCCACTTTCAGCCGCCGGGTTTTGCGTTTGGGACTGCCCACCTGGGCAAAGAGGCCGCGCAGTTGCTCGGTCATTTCCTCCATGCCGGGCGGGCCCATCACGTCCAGGCTGGCGCGGGGCTCGGCCAATTCGATGTCGATTTCCTTGTCGTTCAAGCTGCCTTCGCGCAGCTTTTTGCGAAAGATCTGGCGGGTGCTGTTGTCGGGGCTGGGCGCGCCAGTGGTGCCGTCGTTGGACGCCAGCCGGGGCGCGGGCACCAGGGCATCCAAGATGCGGTCTTCAGCCGCGTCTTCGGCGCGCGCTCGCTGGCGGGCCATGGCGGCTTCGCGAGTTTGTTTGAAGGCCACGTCCACCAAATCGCGCACGATGGTGTCCACGTCTTTGCCGACGTAGCCCACCTCGGTGAACTTGGTGGCTTCTACCTTGATGAAGGGCGCTTGCGCCAAGCGCGCCAAGCGGCGGGCGATTTCGGTTTTGCCCACGCCGGTGGGGCCAATCATCAAGATGTTTTTGGGTGTGATCTCGTGGCGCAGATCGGCCGCCACTTGCTGGCGCCGCCAGCGGTTGCGCAGGGCAATGGCCACGGCGCGTTTGGCCGCGTGTTGGCCCACGATGTGGCGATCAAGCTCAGAAACAATTTCGTGCGGAAGCAGCGTGGTCATGGTGTCGGCGACAAAAAATGCGCTTCAGGCTTCGGGGCTGGTGAGCGTTTCCAGCGTGTGGTGCTGGTTGGTGTAGATACACAGTTCGCCCGCAATTTCTAGCGAGCGTTTGACGATGCTGGGTGCGTCTAGCTCGGTGTGATCAATCAGCGCCCGCGCAGCAGCTTGTGCGTAGGCCCCGCCCGAGCCGATGGCCACCAAACCGTGCTCAGGCTCCAGCACATCGCCATTGCCGGTGATGATGAGTGAATGCTGCAAATCGGCCACGGCCAGCATGGCCTCTAAGCGGCGCAGCACACGGTCGGTGCGCCAGTCACGGGTGAGCTCAATGGCGGCGCGGGTCAAGTGGCCCTGGTGTTTTTCCAGCTTGGCTTCAAAGCGCTCAAACAAGGTAAAGGCGTCGGCTGTCGCACCCGCAAAACCGGCCAGCACGCGGCCATGGTGCAGGGTGCGCACCTTGCGGGCGCTGCCCTTGATGACGATGTGGCCCAAGGTGACTTGACCGTCGCCACCCAGGGTGACTTGGGAGCGGCCCGCGCCCAGGTTGCGCCGAACGCTGACGATGGTGGTGCCGTGATAAGAATCCATGGCGGGGTGCGTGGGGTGAATGATCCATGCGGCTGTACCGCACACAAATAAAGCGCAGGCAGCTATCAAAACGATAGCTTTTGCACACGCTTGAAAGATGGGGGCGCCCGGCGCAGAGTCAATCCACGCGAATCGACACAGTGGCGCTTTCGTTGATGCCGATCACGTTAAAGAACGTGGCCACGATGCGGTGCAGGCCCACAAAGTGCACCCGTTGGCCGGTGCCCTGGGCCGCGGCAGCCCAGTTGAGCAAGGCACCCGCCGCGGCAAAGTCCACCCGCAGCAACAGCTCGCAGCGAACCTGCAAGGTGGTGGTGCCTTCGGCGGCGGCTTGCAGGGCATCGATGGTGTCGGAAATTTCGCCTTGCAAGGTGCCTGACAAATCGGCGCTCAGGTCATCCAGCACAAAGTCGTCGTGCCCCATGGCCACAGTGCTCGCGTTCCACACGCTCGCGCCGCTTTCGATGCGGCTGGGCGGCGCTTCGATCATGGTGTCGCCGCTTTCGGGGTCAACGGCCACGCACTGACAGCGCGGCGCTTGCCACTGCGGAGGCGACACCTCAAAGGTCATGCAGTATTCAAGCGCGGCTTCTTCAAAGTCAGCCACGTGGCCACCCAGACGCAGGGCATCCAGGCGCAGTTGCCACCACTCCGGGGCCACCGCGCTTTGGCCGGTGGGGGTGCGTGCACGCAGTACGGCGTCGAGCTGGGCGCTGCCGGCCATGCGCAGTTGCACCGCGCTTTCTGACCAAAGCGACAGCAGCCTCGCCAGCCCAGGCGCAGCGGAGTCGTCGATGCTTTGCACCGCGCTCCAATCGACATGAATCACTCGGCCTTCGCCTACAGGCGACAGGCCCAGTGGCGTCAGGCTCGCTTCAGTAAGCCGCGCCGGCGCGCGCCAAGCGCCTTGGCCGGCAAAGAGTTCGGCCGCCTGCTCTTCAGCCAGCACGCCAGCGCCCGGTGCTGACGCAGCGCCTGGCAGAGCAGCTGCGCGGCTGCTAGGCGAGCGGGGCCGCGACGGCCTGGGCGTGCGCGCAGGCTGATGGCGAAGACGCTCTGGCAAGGACACCCAGCCCGGGGGCGAACGGCTCATCACCGACGCAAACTCAAGCGTGGCGGCGTCAAACCGGTCGGTCTGGCCGGTGGCGCGGTACAGGTCAAACAAGGCTTCCCACACCGCTTCATTAGACGCCGGGCCCAACAGTGCAGCGTCTACCACGGCAGCTTTCAAGGCCTCTTCTGCCCCAGTGGCGTCACCGTTGGCAAAGCGAATCGCGGCTTCTTCTAACAGCGCATCGTGGGTGAAGGGTTCCAGCGGGGAACGGGTGGGCACCGCCGGCGCTTGCATGCCAAAGCCGTGGCCAGGGCTGGCCGCGTGGCCTTGCCCCATGGCCAGTTCGCGCGATGCCGCGCCAAAGTCCATCGGTGCGGTGGCCGCCCAGCCGGGGGGGCTGCTGTCCGCGCTGTCTGAGCGGGCTGCCGCCGCCGCCCGCACGCCGCCTGCGGCTGGGCCATCCAAGGCCGCGGCGACTTGATCCACCGCTTCGAGCGAAGCGCGCAGGCTCGATGAAATGCCTGGGTGGTTGAGCCCATGGCGCGCCGCAGACCCGCCCGATGGCGCCGCCGCCTGCGCATTGGGCAAGGTGGGCACCAAAGTCCCTGGCTGGGTGTTGATGCCCGCCTGCACGCTGTTGGCATAGCGAGCAGCTTCGGCGGCCGTCACGCCTTTGCTCTTCCACCAGCTTTGCGACATTTGCGCTTCGATCTCGTCGATCTTTTTCAGCGTGCCTTCGCGGTCGTCGGGTTTGGACGACAGGCTGCTGTGAAAGAACGAGGGCCGCGCCACTTCGCCCCCAATCGGGCCTTCTTTGCTGCGCAAGCGGCGCAGGTGGTCAAACTCGCGGCGGCGCACAAAGTCATTGCGCCGCTTGCGCTCAATCATTTCCTTGAGCGCGGCCTTGCTGAAACGGCTTTCGCTGTCAGCTGGGGTTTCGTCGATTTCGTTCCACTGCGTCAGCGGGTTGCGCACAAATCGCGCCACCTTAGACAGGAACTTGGGGCCGCCGGACGATCCGCCTTCGTTGTCGGTGGCCATGTGGAATGCGGTGGGTGGGTCGGGGCAACAGCGCGCAGCAATTGCGCGTTAGTCGCCAAACATCTTTTGCTTCAACTCGCGGCGCTGCTGGGCTTCCAACGACAAGGTGGCCGTGGGGCGGGCCAACAGGCGCGGCACGCCGATGGGTTCACCGGTTTCGTCGCAATAGCCGTAGTCGCCTGAATCGATGCGGGCCACCGATTGCTCAATTTTCTTAAGCAGCTTGCGCTCCCGGTCGCGGGTGCGCAGCTCAAGAGCGTGCTCTTCTTCGATGGTGGCACGGTCAGCCGGGTCGGGCACCACCACCGTGTCGTCACGCAGGTGCTCGGTGGTTTCACCGGCGCTGGTGAGGATTTCGTCTTTCAGCCGCAACAGCTTGAATCGGAAGAACGCCAATTGCTTGTCGTTCATGTATTCGGCGTCGGGCATGGCGATCACTTCGGCTTCGGTGAGCTCTTCAGCCGATTTGGTCTTCCAGTTGTTGGCGAGCTTGGCGTCTTTTTTCGGGGCCACAGTCACGGGTGCCGGGGGCGGCGTCAATGAATGGTTGGGGGAAAAGTGGGTTTTGGCCGCAGTGCTGGCCACCACCGGGGTCTGGGTGAACACCACGCCTATGGGCCCGCGGCCACGAGCCACTCGGCCCGGCATTTTGGCGGGGCCGGCAGAGGCCGCAGCAGAGGCCGCCGACACGGGCGCCACAGCCACCAGAACCGGTTTGGGTGCCGCCACCGCAGTGGGACCGCTTGGTTGAGAAGCGGGTTTGGCAGGCGTTTTAGAAGCGGCTTTGGTGATCACTTGGGCTGCGGCTTTGGCGGCCGCTTGTTGGGCTGACTTGGAACTGGCGCGGACGCTGGGCGAAACGGCCACAGATGCGTCGGCTTTGGCTTTTGAAGCCACTTGCAACTCGGGCTTGGGTGCGGGCTTGGGTGCGGGTTTGGCTGGCGCCTTGGCAGCGGCCTTGACTGCAGGCTTCGCCACGGGCTTGGCCGCCGCCTTGGTCACCGGTTTGGTCACCGCTTTGTTCACCGTTTTGGCGGCTGACTTGGCCGACGCCTTGGGCAGCGGTTTCGCCGCCGGTTTGGCCACCGGCTTGACCGCCTTCAGCGGGGCTTTGACGGCGGGTTTAGCGGCGGCTTTGCCGACGGATTTGGCGGCTGCTTTGGCGACAGTTTTGGCGGGCGGTTTGGCAGGCACTTTGGCCGACAGCTTGGCAGCTGCCTGGGTGGCGGGCGTGCGCCCCGCGGCGGCTGCGCGAGCGCCAGAAGTTGGGGGGCGGCGGGTCGGCTGGGTCACGTCTTGTCTCCTCGCGCCGACCTGGGGGGCGGGTGCCGTGGGGCCAGTTGCCACTGTCGAATCGCCGGGCTGCGACGCGGGCGCGGATTGTACGGGCTTGCCTTGGGCAAACCCCATCAGTTGCAAAAGCGAGACAAGCATCCGTTCAAATCCTTGTGTGCAGGGGCCCTGAGTGGGCTGGGCGGCGCGCCCTTACGTCAGGCATTGCTCCAAACCTTGTAGCAAGATGTCACGCGGCAGTTCAATGCCAATGAAAACCATTTTGCTCATGCGCTCTTCGCTCGCGCCCCATGCAGGGCCTAGATCAGACCCCATCAATTGGTGCACCCCCTGAAAGATCACCTTGCGATCGGTGCCTTTCATATGCAGCACGCCCTTGTAGCGCAGCATGCGCGGGCCGTAGATGTTGACGATGGCGCCCAAAAAGTCTTCGAGCTTGGCAGGATCAAACGCACGTTTGGAGCGAAACACAAAGCTCTTCACGTCGTCGTCATGGTGGTGATGGTGCCCTGCGCCTTCGTGTTGGTGTGAGGGATGGTCACAGTGCTCGCCATGGGCATGATCGTGGTGATCATGGGCGTGGCCGTGGTCATGCGCGTCGGCGTTGAGAAAGTCGGGGTCAATCTCAAGCTTGGCGTTCAGGTTAAAGCCCCGCAGGTCAAACACCTCGCTCAAGGCCACCTCGCCAAAGTGCACCGTGCGGTGCGGCGCGCGGGGGTTCATGTGCTTGACGCGGTGGATGAGGGCGTCCACGTCGGCAGGCGTCACCAAGTCTGATTTGCTGATGAAGATCTGGTCGGCAAAGCCAATCTGGCGGCGCGCTTCCTGCCGGTCATTGAGCTGCTGCGCGGCATGTTTGGCATCCACCAGCGTGACGATGGAATCGAGCAAATAAGCCTCGGCCACCTCATCGTCCATAAAGAAGGTTTGCGCCACCGGGCCCGGGTCGGCCAGGCCGGTGGTTTCGATCACCACGCGATCAAACACCAAGGTGCCCGCGCGCTTTTTGGCCGCTAAGTCGGCCAGGGTCGAGCGCAAGTCTTCGCGAATGGTGCAGCAAATGCAGCCATTGCTCATTTGAATGATTTGCTCATTGGTGTCGGCCACCAAGATGTCGTTGTCTATGTTTTCTTCGCCAAACTCGTTCTCGATCACCGCGATTTTTTGCCCGTGCGCTTCTGACAGCACGCGCTTCAAGAGCGTGGTTTTGCCGCTGCCCAAAAAGCCAGTGAGGATGGTGGCGGGAATCAATGCCATGGTGAAGACGGGTTCGCGGTAAGCACAGCGGGCCCCTACAAGGCCCGTTGCGAGATGAGGCGGGTCCGATGGCCTGCGCAGGCGACATCGGGGCTACCCGAAAGGTCGGGCAGTGTAGCGGTGAATTCAAGCGCTCACCGAGGCCGCCCGCTGTGCCGCCAGACGCAACAAGGTCTGGGCGCACAAATTCGCTATTTGCTACTATATTTGTAGCTGCTTAGGGCCATTTTTAGAGCGCTAGACGGCCTAAACCTATAAATCCAGACGGTCAGCTAGACCGCCGCGTCGGCCACCAGCACCAGGCCCTTCAGGTATTCGCCTTCCGGAAACGCCAGCGTCATGGGGTGGTCAGCTGCGGCGCCCAGGCGCTCGGCCACCTGAGCGTTCACACCCGCATCGGCGCCCGCAGAGGCGACGATTTTGTGAAACAGGTCCACCCCGATGCCACCCGAGCATGAAAAAGTAAACAAAAAGCCCCCCGGCGCCAGCAGCTTGAGCGCCAAGCGATTGAGGTCTTTGTAGGCCCGGGCCGCCCGATCGGCCTGCGCTGCTGTGGGTGCCAGCTTGGGCGGATCGAGCACGATGGCGTCAAAGCGCGCGCCTTGATCCAGGCACTGGCGCAAATAGGCGTTGACATCGGCATCCACCCAGGTACACGCATCGGCGCTCAGGCCATTAAGGGCCACATTGCCTTGTGCCAAGGCCAAGGCGGGTGCTGAGGAATCCACGCTGATCACCTGCGTTGCCCCATCCAGCGCACCCACAGACTGCAACGCGGCCAGCGCCGCCACGCTAAAGCCGCCGCTGTAGCAAAAGGTGTTGAGCACCCGTTGCGGGCGGCGCTGGGCGCACCAATCAAAAAAGCGTTTTCGGTTGTCGCGCTGGTCCAGATAAAAGCCGGTTTTGTGGCCAGTGGCAATGTCCAGTGACAGGCGCCAATGGTGTTCGCGCAGCTCGTGCCGGGTGGGGGTGTGGGCATTGCCGCCACGCAGCCAGCCGGTGGTGGGCTGTAAGCCTTCCAAGGCCCGCGAACTGGCGTCGGAGCGCTCATACAACAGGGTGCAGCCGGTGGCGGCCAGCAGGGCATCGGCCAGGGCCGCCTTGTGCCGCTCCACCCCGGCAGCGCCAAACTGGGCCACCAGCACGTCGCCATAGCGGTCAACCACCAAGCCAGGCAGGCCATCGCTTTCGGCATGCACCAGGCGCAGGGCGTTGCTGGCGGCACAGCCTGGCAGCGCCGCGCGGGCAGCCACAGCGCGCCGAATGCGCTGGGCAAAAAACGCGCTGTCGATGCGCTCGGCGGCGTCAAAGCTCCAGGCCCGGGCTCGAATCTTGGACTGCGGGCTGTAGG
Source organism: Comamonadaceae bacterium (assembly GCA_013297985.1). Classification (GTDB taxonomy): domain Bacteria; phylum Pseudomonadota; class Gammaproteobacteria; order Burkholderiales; family Burkholderiaceae_C; genus JAAFIY01. The sequence continues at coordinate 8,335 of JAAFIY010000069.1, forward strand.
CGGCCCAGCACAAGAAATCACCGCTGGCTGATTCCACGCGCACCGTCTCGCCGCTGTCGGCGCGGCCACTGGCGATGGCCGATTCAAACACCCACGGATGGTGGCGCAACAAAGAACGTTCTCGGCCCGGATGCAAACGCAGCACTTTCATGCTTGACAGTGTTGCATGCCCTGTGCACCTTCGGGGCTTGACGCTCGTTGCACATCCATGACCCACATGCCCAACTCCATCCGCCGTTTTCTTGGCCTCGCCTTGTGCCTGATGCTGCTTGTGCTGGGTGGCTGCGCCAGCATGAGCGAATCTGAATGCAAAACCGCCAACTGGGGCCAGGTGGGCTTTAACGATGGCGCCAACGGCGTGCGGCCCAACCGCATCGCCGAATATGCCGAAGACTGCGGCAAGATCGGCATCAAGCCCGACGCCAACGCCTACCGCGCCGCCTGGGACCAAGGCATTCAGCGCTATTGCACGCCCCAGCGCGGTTGGGCCGACGGGCAACAAGGCCTGCGCGACAAATCCGGCGTGTGCCGTGGCCTGCCGCTTGAAATTCAGTTTGAACAAGCCCTGGCCATGGGCCTGCAGGTGTGGGACACCCGCCAGCGCATGAGCAGCATCGAGAGCCAATCGCGCAGTGCGGAGCGCGACTTGGCCAAAGAAACCGATGAGCGCAAACGCGCGGCTATACGCGCCCGGCTGCGTCAGCTTGACTTTGACATGAGCCGCCTGCGCAGCACCCTGGCCACGCAGCAAATGTGGCAGCCGCCGGTGATGGTGGCCCCGCCCATCCGCTAGCCGCTCCGCACCCAAAACCTAGACAGCACGCACTAGGCTTTTTAGAAGGGCTTCCCTACGCAAGCCCCCAGGGTGAGCCGTACAGTTCTTTCATCGCGGCGCCACAGCCTCCTACCGGCCCGGCAGCCCAACGATTGAACCCACCTTTTATTGGAGAACGCTCATGGTCAAGAAAGTGCAAAAAACCAGCCCCGCCAAGAAAGCCGTCCGCGCAGTGCGCCCCGCTACCGTCAAGGCCAAGGCCCAGACGCTGCTGAGCACCGGCGCCGACGTGATTGCCAAGGCGCAAGCCGAAGGCACCAAGATGATCGAAGCGATCAAGAAAGAAGGCATGAGCCTGCAGCGCAAGACCCAAGCCTTGGCTGAAGAAAAGATTTCTGAAGCCACCAGCCGCGTCGCCGCTGTGGCCACCGGCGTGGGCTCCAAGGCCAACGGCCAGTGGGACAAGCTCGAAGGCATTTTTGAAGAGCGCGTGGCCCGTGCCCTGAACAAGCTGGGCGTGCCTTCGGCCAAAGACATCGACGTGCTGATCTCGCGCATCGAAACCCTCAACAAGAACGTGTCCAAGCTGGCCGCCAGCCAGGGCGCTGCTGCCGCCAACGGCGTGGCCAAGCCCGCTGCGCGTCGTTCGACCGCTCGCAAGACTGGCGCTGCCGCTCAATAAAGCCAGGCGCTGCGCGTGCGCGGTTGGCGCGCTCATGCCGCCATCCCCAAGGCCGACACCGATCGGCCTGCGCCACAGGGCACCCCCGGGTGCCCTTTTTTCTGGACGCTATTTTTTTGATAGCATGCTGCGCTGATAAATAAGCCCTATCAGCCGATTTGGCCAATACAACGCTAGGTGCCTGCCCGCATGACCGACTCCAGCCCATCCAGTTCAAGCGCCGCTGCGCGCACGTCGTCCTCGCCTCGCATTGCGCTGGCTTTGGCGGGCGGTGGCCCCTTGGGCGCCATCTACGAAATTGGCGCGCTGTGTGCGCTAGACGAAGCGCTTGATGGGCTGAATCTGACCGAGCTGGACCACTATGTGGGCGTATCGGCTGGTGCCTTCTTGGCGGCGGGCTTGGCCAACCGCATGACGCCGCGCGACCTGTGCGCGGCGTTCATCGATAACCACCCCGACAGCGAAGACCAGTTTGACCCGGCTTGGCTGATGCGCCCGGCTGTGAGCGAAATCGCCCGCCGCTCCATTGGCCTGCCCGGCCGCCTGACCCGCGCCGCTTGGCAACTGTTGGTGCAGCGCCGCAGCGCCCTGCAAGTGCTCGAGGGCTTAAGCGCCACCTTGCCGACGGGTGTGTTCACCAACGAAGGCGTGCATGACCGCATGAGCGCTCTATTTGCCAAGCCCGGCCGCAGCAATGATTTCCGCCAGTTGCACACCCAACTGACGCTGGTAGCCACCAATTTGGATTCGGGTGAAACCGCGCCTTTTGGTCGTCCGGGCTGGGACCATGTGCCCATCTCACGCGCCATTCAGGCCAGCTCGGCGCTACCGGGCCTGTTCCCCCCGGTGGAGATTGACGACCACTACTTTGTGGACGGGGCGCTGAAGAAAACGATGCATGCCTCTGTGGTGCTGGACGAAGGCGTGGATTTGCTGCTGTGCCTGAACCCGCTGGTGCCCTACGACGCCACGGTGCCCGAATACGCCCGCGTCATGCAGCGCGGCCTGCCCGGCCGCAAGCAGCGCATTCCGCGCATTGTGGAAGGCGGGCTGCCTGCGGTGCTGTCGCAAACCTTTCGCACCATGATCCATTCGCGCATGCAGTTGGGCATGAAGCACTACGAGCGTGCCTACCCCAGCACCGACATCGTGCTGATTGAGCCCGATCACCGCGACCCCGAGCTGTATTTGGCCAACACCTTCAGCTACGCGCAGCGCCGTGAGCTGGCCGAACACGCCTATCAAAAAACCCGCGAGCACCTGCGCACCCAGCGCAGCCGCTTGGGCGCCACCTTCGCCCGACACGGCATCACCCTGAACGCCGATGTGCTGGACGACCCGCGCCGCCACCTGTTGCGCGAACCGCCCAAGGCCACCCGCATTGGCCGCGCGGTACAGCAACTGCAAGAAGTGATGGACGACTTGAGCCACACCACCGTGCGGCAACCCCTGAGCTCTGCGGCCTGAAGATGCCGAACGGCCCGCTTTGGCGCGGGCGAGGCTCCCGGGTGCGCGGCCGCACCCCCAATCACAGCTCTGGTGGTTTGCCCGGGGGTTGGGGCCTGTGGGCGGTGGGTTAGAGTGCCCGCATACGTTTCGGGGCCGCGCTCCGCACGCAAGCCCTCCGACAGACTGCCGCTTCGCCCATGGTCAAGAAAGCGCCCCGGCGCACCGCCGAACGCATATTGGAAGTCTCACTGGACCTGTTCAACCGGTTCGGCGAGCCCAATGTGTCCACCACGCTGATCTCTGCTGAGCTCAACATCAGCCCGGGCAACCTGTACTACCACTACCCGGCCAAAGAAGAGCTGATTCACACCCTGTTTGAGCGCTACCAGCAAAACCTGGTGCAACTGCTCAATGCCAGCGACGGTGTGCGCGATGTGGAAGACGCCTGGTTCTTCATGCACAGTCTGTTTGAACGCATCTGGCAATACCGCTTTTTCTACCGCGATCTCAACGATCTGCTCAGCAACAGCCGCCGCCTTGAGACGCATTTTCAGTGGGTGGTGAAGCAAAAGACCCAGGCGATTGAATCCATGCTGTTGGGCATGCAGCGCGCCGGCGCCTTACAAATTGATTCGCGCGAAATGCCGGCCTGCGCCACCAGCATGGTGGTGGTGCTCACCTACTGGCTCAGCTTTGAATACGTGCGTGACCCCCGCCACGCCCTAGAGCCTGACAACGCCGCACTGGCGCTGTTGCGCGGCGCACACCATGTGCTAAGCCTGTTGGCGCCGTATTTGCAAGCCCAGCAACGACAGCATCTGATGGCCCTGGCGGGCGCTTATCAGGGCCTCGTCAAGGCACCCTAACGCGAGGCGCGCACGGTGTGGTGGCAGCTAAGCGCCCAGGCTCTGACATGAGCAAGGCCCCGTCTGAATCCAAAGCAGCCCCGAGCTGGGTGGCTTTTGCGCCCACCGATTTGCCGCGCAACGCGTTTGCGCTGACCGCCGCTGAACTCAAAAAAGCCTGGCCACGCCTGCACCGCGGTGACCGCGAACCCATGCCGCGCCACATCGACTTGTTGCGCGGCTGGGGCTACTTTCATCGGGGCGACTACGAGCGCGCGGCCACCCTGGGCCTGAAGCTGGCCAGCGACGGCTTAAGCGCTGGCACCACCCTGGCCAACAAGGCCACCTGCATGTACGCCACCTACTTGGAGCCCAGCGAGCGCGCCAAGCTCGAGCTGTTTCAGCAAGTGGCCCAGCGCGCGCACGAGCAACAAGAATCTGACCCGCACAACCCCAACGCGTACTACTGGCAGGCCTACGCTTTGGGCCGCTATGGCCAAAGCGTGAGCGTGGCCAAGGCCCTGGCCCAGGGCTTGGGCACGCGGGTCAAACAGGCCTTAGAACGCACCATCGCGCTGCAACCCAAACACGCCGACGCCCAAGTGGCCCTGGGGGCGTTTCACGCTGAAGTGATCGACAAGGTGGGATCGCTCATTGCCGCCATCACTTACGGCGTGCGCAAAGACCTAAGCCTCAAATACTTCGAAGCCGCCCGCAAGCTCAACCCGGGCTCTGCCATCTGCTTGGTAGAGCATGCCAACGCCCTGGTGATGCTGGACGGCGACCTCAAAATGGACAGCGCCACCCAGCTCTACAAACGCGCCGCACGCGCCACGCCAAAAGACGCCACCGAATGGTTGGACGTGATGCGGGCCAAGACCGAGATGGCGCAGGACGGGGATGGGGAATCTTCTGGGGCCTAATTTTTGCTATTGAAAAGATAGCTGGATGCGGCGTGTTTTAGGGCGGTGGCGGCTGTTTTGTTGCTGAGGGTTGTGTGGTGCTTGGTTTGGGCGCTCTGACCAGAAGCACAACAGCCGAGCGGGCAGCCCGCTGACTGCGTGTCCTCCGGAGAGTCCACTGGACTCTCCTTCCCCTTTACCTCCGTCAGCGGGCCGCCCACTCGGCTGCTGCGCTTCCGTCACGGCGGTCGAATCGGGGGTGCTGCATCGGCTCAGCTCGTGGTGTGCGGCAGGGCCTTGGGGGCGCATGGATGCCGCCGAGGAACGCAGGGAGCACAGGTTGCGGCGAAGCCGTCCGCCGCAGCTGTTTGAGCGCAGCGAGTTCTGCGGCGGCCTGTGATCCCGAGTACCAGCAGGGCAGTCGGGCGGTGTGCCGCCCGACCGGCAATCCCTTAAGCCCCCAAGGCCCTGCCGCACATCACGTGCGGGAATTCGTCACCGAAACAACCGCCACACACCACGGGCGGCAAGTTCGTCACCACCCACGCGAATACAAAGAAACGCACGCCCTAGCGCTTCCCGCCCTTCACAGTCTCCGCCGGCCCTTCGCCCTCAGGCCAAGGCAGCATCATGGTGATGGCGTGCAGCCGAGCGAACTCAGGCGCGAATTCGTCGATGATTTTTTGCGGCTCGGGGCACAGCTTGGTGTCGGTGATCACGCCAAACTGCACGCCCCCGCCATAGCTCAGGATGGACACGCCCAGGCCAATATCGCCCGACTGCGGCACCCAAAACATGCTTTGCTCTAGCGTGCTGCCGCAAAAGCGCATTTTGTCGCGCGGGCCCGGCACGTTGGTCATTACCGCCGTGGTCTTTTTGGCAAACAAGTTCAGCATCGCGTCTTGCGCGGGTTTGACCATGAAGCCCGCCACGCTCAGCAGACCGAAGGCCAACAGCGGCTGCGTGCTGCCTTTCAAAGCGCCCATGCGGCGGCGCACTTCGTACACCCGGGCCACCGGGTCATCAATACCGATGGGCAACACCAGCGGCACCAGGCCGAAGCGGTTGCCCAGCTTGTAGGCTTGCTCCAAGGGGCGCAGGTTGACGGGAATCATGGCGCGGATTTCTTGGCCCGTGGGGTCGTCGCCAAAGCCGCGCAAATACTCGCCAATGGCGCCGCCCACGCAGGCCAGCAGTACATCATTGACCGAGCCGCCTAAGGCCTTGCCCACCGCCTTGACGTCGTCCAGCGGGATGGGGTCGCACCAGGCCACGCGCTTGGCATAGCCGGGCTTGCCCTTCAGGCGGGTTTTGGAGTCGTCTGGCATCACCGCCAAGGCGGCGGCGTCGCTCACCACCTGAAACGCCACGCGGGCCGCTTCCATGGAGCCTGCCATGCCCTGCGTGGGGTCACGCATCATCTTCAGCGAGCGGCTGGCGTTTTCACCTGCGGCGTCGATGGCCCTCATGGCCAGCTTGGTCAGCGGCTTGATCAGCGTGTCGGCAATCCAGGCTTCGGGGTCAGACGGCCAAGCCAGGCTGAAGGCCGGGCCAGCGGCCTTGCGCTTGCGCGCGGGCAAAGCACCGCCGTCCACCATGCTCATCATCACCGAGATCAGCGCAATGCCGTCGGCGATGCAATGGTGAATGCGTACCACCAAGGCGCTACCGCCCTGGCAGTCTTCCACCAGGTGCATTTGCCACAGCGGGCGCTTGGGGTTCAAGGGCTGCATGGCCAAATCGCCCACCAGCTCTTGCAGGGCTATCTGTTGGGCAGCATGAAGGGCGTTGGGCGTGCTCACATCGGCGTCGGGCGCCAACTCCAGCGTGGCGCGCAGCACGTGCTGGGCCATGTCAAATTGCGTGTCTTCGACCCAGGTGGCGCCTGCGGCGTCTTCCACCACCTTTTGCCGAAAGCGGCCAAACTGCAGCAGCCGCTCACGCACCCTTTCACACAAATCGTCGTACCCGATGGCGGGCTGCAGCGACCACACACCCACGATCATCATCAGGTTGCTGTCGGTGTCCATGCGCAGCCAGGCCGTGTCGACCTTGCTCATGCGCTCACCCGAGATGCCCAACATGCCGGTGGCCGCGTCGGTCACGTTGCGTTGCACCACCCGGGCGGCCTGCGCGGCTTGTTCGCCCGCTTGCATGGCGCCTTGGGCAGCGGCGCGGGCAGCCGGAGCGGCCACGCGGTTAACGGTGTCTTGGGTGGCCTCTGCGGCCGCGCTGAGCGTGGCGGCTGCCAGGGCCAGGGCGATGGGGGGATTGCTCTTGGGCATGCTGAGAACTTATCAGGGGTGCGCGGGGCGGCTTGACACAAGTGCAAGCCAATCAAGGTTTGTGCCGGTATTCTGGTGTCGGGCGGGTCCGTAAGATCACCACGCAAACCCCCAGCAAAAACCCCGTTGTATAGAGGATCCCATGGGCAAACATGACGCCGCATTTGAAAACGCAGTCGCCAACAGCAAAAAGTTGTCTGAGAAACCCGACAACGCCACGCTGCTGAAGATCTATGCTTTGTACAAGCAAGCCACCGAAGGCGACAACGCCAGCAAAAAGCCCGGCTTCACCGACATGGTGGGCCGCGCCAAGTGGGACGCTTGGAACACCCTCAAAGGCACCTCGGCGGATGACGCCAAAAAACAGTACATCGACTTGATCAAGTCGCTGAGCTGAGCCAGCACTGCCGCTGCGCGACCCGCTGAGGTTTCAGGCCACCACGCCGCGCTGGCGCAATTCGGCAATCTGCGCTGGGCTTAGGCCCATGCCCGATAGCACCGCGTCGGTGTCTTGCCCCAGGGCTGGTGCGGCACGCGTGATGGCGCCTGGGGTGCGCGACAACATTGGCACTACCCCGGGCACCAGCAGCATGCTGCCGTCAGGCTGCGCGGCCTTTTGCAGCATGCCCCGCGCGGCGTAGTGCGGGTCCGCCGCAATGTCGGCAGCGGTGTAAATGCGCCCGGCGGGCACTTGCGCGGTGTCTAGTGCGGTCAGCACATCGGCCACGCTGCGCTGGCTGCACCAAAGGCCGATGGCCTCGTCAATCTCGGCCACCCGGGCCACGCGGCCGGTGTTGTCGGCCAAGGCCGGATCAGCGCCCAAGTCTTGGCGGCCAATGGCGGCCATTAAGCGCTTGAAGATGCTGTCGCCATTGCCCGCCACCAGCGCGTAGCCTCCGTCGGCACAGCGGTAGGCGTTGCTGGGTGCAATGCCGGGTAAAGCGCTGCCCGCCGGACCCCGCACGGCACCGAAGGCGCTGTACTCGGGCAGCAGGCTTTCCATGCAGTTGAAGACGGCCTCATACAAAGCCACATCAACCACCTGCCCGCGGCCGCTGGCTTGGCGCTCGTGCAGGGCCAGCAAGATGCCGATCACGCCATGCAGGCTGGCCAAGGTGTCGCCAATACTCACCCCCACCCGCACGGGCACGCGGCCTAGCTCGCCGCTTAAATGCCGCAGGCCGCCCATGGCCTCAGCCACCACGCCAAAGCCTGGTTTTTCGCGATAGGGCCCGGTTTGCCCATAGCCGCTGATGCGCAGCACGATCAGGCGGGGGTTGGCGGCCATCAACGCCTCTGGCCCCAGGCCCCAACTCTCAAGCGCACCGGGGCGAAAGTTTTCAATCAGCACATCGCACTGCGCGGCCAGTTGCCGCACGATGGCCTGGCCTTCGGGCGCTTTTAAATCCAGCGCCAGCGACTGTTTGTTGCGCGACTGCACCTGCCACCACACCGATGTGCCGTCTTTGAGCAAGCGCCAGCGGCGCAAGGGGTCGCCGCCACTGCCGGGGCGCTGAGGGTCATCGGGCGGCTCGATCTTGATGACCTGGGCGCCAAAGTCCGCCAGCGTCTTGGCGGCAAAGGGGCCTGCAATCAACTGCCCCATCTCCAACACCTTCAGGCCCGCAAGCGGGCCGGGGGCAGCGCTGCTCATCGGTTCAGGTTTTCTTCTTGGTTGCTACTTTTTTTGTAGCTGCTTGGGCCGTCTTTTTGGGCGCTGCAGCCGGTTTTTCTGTTGCTGCGGTTTTCTTGGCGCTGCTGGCCAACAGGCTGTCGAGGTTGCGGGTAATTTCGCCTTCAATTTTGTCTTTGAAGGCGCCCAGCAAGAAGCCCAACTTGGCGTTGAGATCAAAACGAGTGGCACTTACCGCCAGCGTGCCACTCACCCCGCTGCGGCTGAACTGCACGGTGTCGCCGCTGGCGCCTTCTTCGTAGCTGCAGTCCATGCCAAAGTCTTTTTCGCACTGCTGGGCCCAGTTCATGGCGATGCGGCGGGCTTCTTTCAGGCCCAGGCTGTGTTCGCGTTGGATGCGCAGGTCAGGCATGGTGGGCGGTCTCCTCAGTCAGCGTTTTTGGTCGGCGTTTTCTATTCGGCGTTTTTGGGGGTGCGCTGCACCGGGTGCAGTGCGTCCAGCGCAGCCCAGCGCTCGTCGCGGCTCAGCCGGGCCAGCGCCGCAACGGCATCATAAAACCGGCTCCACTGGCGGCCTTCACGCTCAAACAAGGCCATGAAAGCGGGCACCGCATCGTCATAAGCGGCCTGCGCGCCCAGCAGCGCGTTGTTGATTTGAGCCACCCACAAGTCATAGCCAGTAAACGGCCCCTGCGGCGTGGCCCAGGTGATGCGGAACTGCGCATAGCGAGCATGGAAGTCATCCATCACTCTCTTTTTTGTAGCCAGCAGCGCCGTCTGATCGCCGCTGGCGGCTGATTTGGCTTGTGAACCGGCCGGCAGGTCGCGATACAGGCTGCGCAGCTCTTCGCGGGTTTGCCGCGTCAGCGCCCGAAACGCTTCGCGCCGTTGGGCAAAACGTTCGTAGTCGGCCCGTTGCTGGGCGGTGCCACGCTGCGCCAGCCACTGCGCGCCGCCCAACTTTTCAACCGCCGTAGCAAAGGATTCATTGAAGGCCATGTCGCCACTGACATACAAGCGCTGGTGCGCCAGTTCATGAATGATGAGCCGCGCCAACTCACCCGCTGGGTAGCCGATGAAGCTGGACAAGAGCGGATCACCGCCCAGCCAATCGGTGTAGCCCAAGGTGCTGTAAGCCACCACGCCATAGACGGCCACTTCCAGCTGCGGATCACTGGCTCGCAGGTACTGCGCAAAGGCCTGGGCATCGGCCTGCGCGTAGTAGCCGCGATAGCCCACGCAGCCCGCCACCACAAAGCACCAGCGGCGCAGTTTCAAGGAATCAACCGGCGCGGCCACCACGTTCCACACCACAAAGCGATCGGGCAGCGCGGCGTAGCGGGTGTAGCTGGGCGTGTCGGGCAGGCCCAACTGCTGCACCGCAAACTGGCGCACGTCTTGCGCCACTTGCAACTGCTCGCGCAAGCGCGGGGAGCTTGCCGGGTCGGCCAACACTTGGGCCACCGGCCGTGCGGCCTGCACCACGCCCAAATGCCCGCGCACCGATTGCCAGTAGTAGGCCGGGCCAGACAGCCAATGGTCGGTGGTGCTGGCGCAGCCTGACAGCCCGGCGCCCAGCGCCAACGCACACACCAGCCGCGCTGCCCGCTGAGCCCATGGGCTGCCCGCGCACCGCACATCCAAGCCCACCACAGACCGCACGCTAGTTGACATGGGTCCAGTTTAGGTGGGCGCGGCGGTGGCACACTGGATTGGTTCTACCTTGACCGGGTTTTGTCATGTTGGCCGCCTACCTTACCCACCCCGACTTCAGCCGCCACGAAATGGGGCCGCACCATCCCGAATGCCCCGAGCGGCTTAGCGCCATTCAAGACGCGCTGCTCATGCGCGGCCTGCTGGACTGCATGCAACCGCTGGATGTGCCCCTGGCCACCCGCGAGCAACTCGCCCGCGTGCACAGCGCCGACCACATCGACGGCCTGGCTGCCTTGGTGCCGATGCAAGGCTATCGGGCCATTGACCCCGACACGTCGATGAATCCCCACAGCTACTTAGCCGCCCTGCGCGCCGCAGGCGCAGCGGTGCAAGCCACCGACGCCGTGGCCAGTGGCCAGGCGCCCAGCGCGTTTTGCTGCGTGCGCCCGCCCGGCCACCACGCCACGCGTGAACGGGCCATGGGTTTTTGCTTCTTCAACAACGTGGCAGTAGGTGTGGCGCAAGCCCTGTCGGTGCACGGCTTGAAGCGGGTGGCGCTGATCGACTTTGACGTGCACCACGGCAACGGCAGCGAAGACATTTTTCGCGACGATCCGCGGGTGTTGATGTGCTCTACCTACGAAACCGGCATCTACCCATTTGAAGCCGCCCAAGCCCGCAATGCGCCCGGACGGCGGGTGAACGTGGGCTTGCCGTCGCGCTCAGGCGGCGCGGCTTTTCGGGATGCGGTGCGCGAGCACTGGTTGCCCGCGCTCAACTCCTTTGCGCCGCAGATGATTTTTGTGTCTGCCGGTTTTGACGGCCACCGCGAAGACGACATGGGCAACCTGGGCCTGACCGAAGCCGACTACGAATGGGTAACCCGCGAAATCATGCACGTGGCCCAGCGCC
>JAAFIY010000007.1 GCA_013297985.1 Comamonadaceae bacterium
GGGTTCCAATTGAGAATCTGGGTTTTCCAGGTGCCCGCCTTGGATTGCACATTGAAGGTTCGCGCCCACTGCACCGTCCGCACCATCGGCTCGCGTACGCGCCCAAAGAAGCTGCCTTCTGGCTGGGTGCTGCGCGCCTCCACGTCGAGCAGCACCGCTTTCAGCGTGGCCGCCAAATCACCGCGCACCCCCTGGCCGTTGTTGGCAAAGACACTGGCTACACGCTGCACATAAGCGGGGCTGGGGTCGCTGGTCACCATGCGCTGGATGAACTGGCGCGCCAAGAAGGGGGCTGTGTTCGGGTGGTTGGCCAGGGTGTCCAGGGCAATCTTCAGAGCTTGGGGGCCGGGTGTGCCGGCTGGGATCGTCACGCCCAGGAAACGCTTCTCCAAGGGTGAGTGCCTGGACGCGTCAAACCACATGGGTTCGCGGGCGGTCTCAATCACATTCACCATAGGGAAAGGTGACTTGGGACTGGTAACACGAGGGCGTGATAGGTTCAAGTCATAGCCCGTAAACACGCGAGCCAAGTGCGTCACGTCTTCCGCGGTGTAGCTTTCCAAAGGCTGCCCATTGGCGCCAAGCTTCGCGGTGCCATCCGGGTTGAGCACCTGCAAGCCAATGGAAAAAAGCTGCATGACCTCACGGGCATAGTTTTCGTCCGGCAGCCGACCGGTGGCAGCATCCCCCTTGGAATTGCCTTTGGTGCTGAGGAAAACTCCCATCGCCGGATTCAGCGTCAACTCTTCGAGCAGCGTGCGGTAGTTGCCAAAAGCGTTTCGGTTGAGCAAATCCCAGTATTCGGCGATGCCGAAGCTGTCCCAGTTCAGATCCATGATGCCGCGCCAAGACACCACAAACACTTCTGACAAGGCCAGCGCCCAGCGTTTTCGCAGCTGGTCGGGCGACTTAAAAAGTTGGTACCAAATGGCGTACCGATAGACGCCGCTGGCGAAAAAATACTCGTTGATATCGACGACCGAGTAGCCTTTTTGCACAAGCCAATCCCAGGCCGTTTGTCCCACCGGCATGGCGATTTGTTCATCCAGCCAAGCGCTGAAGCCCTTGGTGCTGACCGCTGCAATCTCCGCCTCGGTGCTTGAGAACTGCGCCTGCTGCAAAAACCGCGCGGCCTCTTGCGGACTGCCTGCACGCGCAATGGCGTTGTGCGCCGCTACTGATTCCGCAAAGCGGCTAAGCGGCCCCAGGTTGACGGCGATGTGGTTGGTGATGAGGCCTTTGCCAAACACCGTGCTGTCGGCTGCGATGGATAGCGTGATCTGGCTGCCGGTGTAGAGCCTGAATGTTTGCCCGCCACCTGTTTGGGTGGCGGGGGAGCGGGGGTAGAAGAACTCCGGGAAGGTGGCTTCGGCCCATGCGAAGAACTGATCCGGCGTGGGTGTGGGGGCGGTGGCGCGGCCTGTGGCGCTGCGCCCTTGCGCAGACGGCGCGGTAGGCAGCAAATCCAGGCGCAGCGGGGCGCTGGCCATCTCTTGCGCTGACAGCGGGGCCTGGGCCTCGTCCGCGCCGCCGCAGCCTGCCAGGGTGGCGGCCACACCGAATGCAGACACCGCTAGCAGCGGGGCCGAAGGTTCTGAAAGTTTTTGGGCTCTTTCGCCCGAATACTGGGCGGAAGCAGCTATGGAATTTGTAGCATCGTCAGGCGCAATGCGCGGTGCGCTGGCAAGTTCGCTCATGAGGGCTCCTAGGCCCCACCGAATTTGCCGCAATCCTGAATGCTTGGCTAGGGCTTTAGTCCCGAGTCACCCGCAACACCTCCTCTGCCGAGGTGATGCGCGCGTCCACCAGCCGCTGGCCATCGTCACGCAGGCTGACCAAGCCATCAGCCATCGCTTGCTGGCGAATGGCGGCCTCTGATGCATTGCCGTGGATCAGGGCGCGCTGGGCGTCGCTGACGCTCAGCAGCTCAAAAATGCCTGTGCGCCCCGCATAGCCGCTGTGGCCGCAGGCGGCGCATCCGGCACCGTGGCATTGGGTGCACAGCCGGCGCACCAGGCGCTGGGCCAGCACGGCCAAGAGCGATGAGCTGAGCAAATAGGGCTCAATGCCCATGTCCACCAGCCGGGTGACGGCGCTGGGCGCGTCGTTGGTGTGCAAGGTGGCCAGCACCAGATGGCCGGTCAGGCTGGCCTGGATGGCGATTTGCGCGGTTTCGGCGTCGCGGATTTCGCCGATCATGATCACATCCGGGTCTTGCCGCAGGATGGCGCGCAGTGCGCTGGCAAAGCTCAAATCAATGCGCGAATTGACTTGGGTTTGGCCGATGCCTGCCAGCTCGTATTCGATGGGGTCTTCCACCGTCATGATGTTCAGCCGCGTGGCGTCAAGCGACTGCAGCGCGGCATACAGCGTGGTGGTTTTGCCGCTGCCGGTGGGGCCGGTCACCAGCACGATGCCGTGGGGCTGCTGCACATGGCCTGCAAAGCGTTTGAGCAGCGGGCCACCTAAGCCCACGCTGGTCAGGCTGATGCGGTTGTCGGATTTGTCTAGCAGGCGAAGCACGGCACGTTCGCCATGCGCGGCGGGCAGGGTGGACACGCGCACGTCGATGGCGCGGGTGCCCATGCGCAGGCTGATGCGGCCGTCTTGCGGCAGGCGCTTCTCCGCTATATCGAGCTCGGCCATGATCTTTAGGCGGCTGATCAGCGCGGCGTGCAGCGCGCGGTTGGGTTGCACCACTTCGCGCAGTTCACCGTCGACTCGAAAGCGCACGACCGAATGGCGTTCATACGGCTCAATGTGGATGTCGCTGGCGCCGTCACGTGCGGCTTGCGTCAGCAGGGCATTGAGCATGCGGATGATGGGTGCGTCGTCACTGGTGGCCAGCAGGTCTTCCACCGCGGGCAGCTCTTGCATCAGGCGCGACAGATCCGCGTCGCCTTGCACTTCAGACACCACGGCGGCAGCGCTGGACTCACTTTGTGCATAGGCGGCGCTGATGCGCTGGGCCAGTGCGTCGGCTTCCAACATTTGCACATCGGCCACCGGGTGGCGGCGCAGCACTTCGCTGACCGCGCTGGCGCTGCTGGCGGTGTGCAGCCACAAGGTGGGGCGGTCGTGCTCGGCCTCTAGCAGCACGCCGCCCGCGCGGGCGAAGGCATAGGGCAGCGGGTGGCGCATGGGCTTAGCGGGCGGGTGCGCTGGTGGACGCCGGTTGCGCAGGCACCACTTGCAGCGGCTGCAAGGTGAGCGGCCCAGGTCGGTTGGGCATGGGCGCAGCGCCATCCACCGGCAGCACGGGGCTCGGGCGCGGCGCAATTTGGGTTTGGCCCACGCGCATCAGGTCGTAGCGGTCCATGCTGAGTTGCTCTAGCGTGCTGGCGTCGCGGATGACCACCGGGCGCAAAAACACCATCAGGTTGCTCTTTTTGCGGCTGCGGTTTTCGCTTCGAAACAGATTGCCCACAAAGGGCAAGTCACCCAAAAACGGCACCTTGTCTTGGCTGGCGCCGTATTCGTCTTGCAGCAGGCCGCCCAGCACCACGATGGCGCCGTTGTCCACCAGCACATTCGATTCAATCGAGCGCTTGTTGGTGGTGGGCCCGGTGGGGCTGGTCAGGGTACCGGGCTGCACGCTGGACACCTCTTGGTAGATGGCCAACTTCACCGTGCCGTTTTCATTGATTTGGGGACGCACCCGCAGCGTCAGGCCCACGTCGCGCCGCTCGATGGTCTGAAACGGGTTGACCGATCCACCGCCCGAGTTGGTGTTGGTGAACTGGCCCGTGATAAAGGGTACGTTTTGTCCGATGACGATCTTGGCTTCTTCGTTGTCTAGCGTGAGCAGGTTGGGGGTGGACAAGATGTTGCCGTCGCCCTTTTCTTCCAAGAACCGCGCCAAAAAGCCCAGCACGTACACGCCGTTGGTGCGGTGGGCAATGCCAAAGTTGCCGCCTTGGCCAGGTCGCACCGTGCCGCTGGCCGCGTTCAAGGCCAAGTCGATGATGTTGTTGCCGCCGGTGCCAAAGTTGGTGCCCAAGAGGCCAATGTTGGTATTGCCGTCGCGGCCCAAGGCGCCTTGCCACTGAATGCCAAATTCAGCGGCCTTCTCGGCGTTGACTTCCACAATCAAGCTTTCCACCAGCACCTGGGCGCGCTTTTGGTCGAGCTGATCAATCACTGCGCGCAACTGCCGCATCACCGGCGCAGGCGCGGTGATGATGAGCGAGTTGGTGGCCGGGTCGGCCTGGATCATGCCGCCGGTATTGGGCTGGTTGGCATTGGCGCCGCCGCCAAAGTTGGCCGACGCGCCGCTGCTGGCCGCGCCGCTGGCCGAGGTGCTGGTGGCCATGCCGGTGTTCAGCCCGCCGCCGGTGCTCAGCGACGGGCTGGGTGCTGGGCCAGAGGGTGCAGCGCTGCTGCCGCCAACGCCGCCGCGTCCGTCAGCCGCCATGGCCGCGCGCAGCGTGGTGGCCAGCTTGGCGGCGTCGGCGTTCTTTAAGTACACCACATGGATGTTGCCCGCATCGCCGTTGGCGGTTTGCGCGGAAGGTTGGTCAAGCCGCTCGACCAATGATTTGACCAGCGCCAGCCGCGCCGGGTTGGCGGCGCGCACGATGAGTGCGTTGCTGCGCGGCTCGGCCATCAGCGTGGTGCGGTACAGAGTGTCGGCCTGGCCTTGCGCGGGGGCGCCGCCGCCTGCAGCACCGGCCGCGCCGCCTTCAATCAAGCGGCTCACGATGGGCAGCAATTCGCTGGCAATGGCGTGCTTGAGCGCGATCACTTCCACGTCGGTGGCGGGGGCCACGTCCATGGCCGCAATGATGCGGGCCAGGCGGCGCAGGTTGTCGGCGTAGTCGGTGATCACCAGCGAGTTGTTGCCAGGGTTCACGTTGATGGTGTTGTTGGCGCCAATCAAGGGGCGCAACACCGGCACCAGGTTGGCCGCACTTTCATGCTGCAGGCGAAAAATTTGCGTCTGAATCTGCCCGCCGGTGGCTTGTGGCACGGTGCCGGGCTCCACCACCGTCACACCAGCGGATTGCAGGCGGGCGTCGGCCTCGGGCACCACTTTGTCGAGCCCGTCGGCACTCACCACGCTAAAGCCCTGCAAGCGCAGCGCGGCCAAAAACTGCTGATAGGCCGTGGCGGGGGGCACGGCGCGTTCGGTGGTGAGGGTGATGCTGCCGCGCACCCGGGGGTCGACCACCACATTGCGGCCGGTGATGACAGCCATGGCGCGGGCCACGGCTTCAATGTCGGCACCCACAAAGTTCAAAGTGACGGGCTCACCACGCCGCGCGGGCTGGCCTTGGGCGTTGGTGAGCACGGGCGCCGGGGTGGTCGGCACTGGGCTGGCCGCAGTGGAGGGCGCCACCGTGGATGGTGGGGCGGGTTGTGCCGAAACATTCAAAGAAAAAACGGCTGTACCGCCCACAAATAGGCCGCAAGCAGCTATTAAAAATATAGCGTTTGCCAGAGGCGTTCGGCGCAGCGGTGCGGTGGAGGTGGGCAGGGCTTGCATGTGTGGTTCAACCCAAAGTGATGATCGAGCGCGCGCCTTGGCGTCGCCCCAGGATATTGAGCAAATTGGCCAGCGCGTCGGCGCGTTCGGGCTCGGCGGATGCTTCACCCGCAAAACGCAGTCGGCCCGACAAAAACTGACCTTGGCCGTTGAGCAGCAAGGGGCCTTGCAGCGTGGTCAGGGTGAGCTGTGGCACCTCGCCGCCGGCCAGTACCGCCTGGTAGCTGCCCATGGGCCGCACGGTGGACAAGCGCGAAGCCACTTCGTGCGCCTGCAGCGTGACCTGGCCTTGCATCTGCCAGCCGCCAGAGCGTTGTTGCAGCACCAGCGCCTGGGTGCTCAGCACCAAGCGCGCTTGCGGCTGCACGGTATTGAGTGGCGTGCCCAAGCCCGCCAGCCAATCCGATGGCAGCCGCGCCTGGTGGTCGGCCAGACTGACTTGCCAACTTGTCGTGGCAGTCGGGCCGGTCGTCTCAGCCGCGCGTTGCAGGCTAACGCCCCAGGGCGTGGCCACGCAACAGTCAGATTGCAGGGTGCCACGCAGCGCGGGCGCTGCGCCAGCCCAACTGGGGCGCAGTTGCCAATACCAGCGGCCGGGCAGGGCGGATTGGTCTTGGCTGCCGGTGCCGCCAGTCACGGCCAGTTGCGCTGAGCCACGCCACAGCGTGCCTTGCGGCGCATTGAGCAGCACCCGGCCTTGGCTGAAGTGGTCCACGGCAGCGGCGGCCCAGCGGGCGGGCGCAAAGGGCAGCAGTGCCAAGCCGCCACCCAGCAGCGCGCCTGCTAAGGCCCAGTGCCAGGGTGCGCGGCTGGGTGCCCGCCCGGGTGCCGCAGGCGCAGCTGAGGGCGTGCTGCGTTGGCTGCGCTTTTTCTGAGGGGCATTCATGGTGTGGTGCCGCCCACGCCAA
The DNA here is from genome assembly GCA_013297985.1 of Comamonadaceae bacterium. GTDB lineage: Bacteria > Pseudomonadota > Gammaproteobacteria > Burkholderiales > Burkholderiaceae_C > JAAFIY01. Next base: position 6,394 of record JAAFIY010000007.1, read on the forward strand.
TCGACAAGCTGCCGCTAATCAGGCTAGCGCCTGCGCTTGCTTCGCCAGCCGAGGCCGCAGAGGTCGTGGCGGCAGGCTTGATTTGCAACTGCCCAGGCGTGGCAAAGGCTTGCACCCGCACCGCGTGCAGCCAGCGCGCCAGGGCTTCGGGGGGCAGGCCTTCAAAGCGCACTTGGGCGGTGTCGGCGTTCCACGCAATTTGGGCGCGCGGGCCCAATTGATCGCGGGTGATTTGGGTGATCTGGCGGCGTGCGTCGTCGGCGCTGGGCGCCAATTGGGCGCGCAGGCCTTGGGCTTCGGCCTGGGCGCTGCGCATCTGGGCCAATTGCGCTTCAAGTTGCGCCAAGCGAGGTGGCGCGCTGCGCAGGGTTTGCAGGGCGGGTGCGACGGCCCACAGCCATAGCAGCGCCAGCGCCACCAGGGCCGCGCCTGCGCCCAACACGGTGCGTTCACGTGGGGCGCGCTGGGCCCACCAGGTTTTCAGCGCGTTCATCGGGCAGCCCCTGCGGGGCTGGGGCGCAGCAGCAGCCCATCGCCCTCGATGCGGGCCTGCACGCCCAGCGTTTGCAAGGCGGGTGCCCAACTGGCGTCGGCGCTGCTGGCCAATCCGCGCAGGCGCAGGCCCTCACCGCTGTATTCGATGCCTTGCACCACCGGCACGGGGCGGCCTGCGCTGGTGTGCAAATCGGCCCAGCGGGCCAGCAGCCATTCGGCGTCTGAGGGGCTGAGCTGGCCACGGCTGCGACGCAGCGCGCTCAGCTCGCGCTGCATTTGCAGCGGGGCGTCAACGATCACGGTTTGGCTGGGGAAGGTCTCGGTGAACACCCGGTTGATGTCTTGGCGCAGTTGCTGCGCTTGGCGCTCTTGCTGCCAAGCGGCAGCGTTGAGCCCCAGCACGTTCACCGCCAGCAACGCGGCCACGCCCCAGCGCAGGGGTGCCCAGGCGGGGGCGCTGCGCAGGCTGTCCCACACACGCCCCAGCGCTTGGCGGCGCAGTTGGGCGGCGCTGCGGGCCAGCGGGCCCTGGGCCAAGTCCCAGGAGTGGCTGGCGGCGGCGGCGCTCAGGGTTTCGGGGCGTGAGCGCAGTTGGGGCGTGCGGCCCAGCAGGCGCTCGGCCAAGCTGGCCACCGCGGGTTCAGCGATGAGCAGCCGATCAGCGTGCAGGGCGTCGCGGCGCTTCCAGTAGCTGACGGCATCTGGCGTGAGCGGCAGGCGGTGCACTCCGTGCGCGTCAGCCCACAGCAGATGCTCGCCGCTCGTGTCGTGTGTGCAGTGCAAGGCGCTCGGCGCCGCATCGGCAGGTGTGGGCGCAGCGCTGGGCACCAGACGGGCTACGGGCCCCAAGCGGGCTTCTAGCGGGGCCAGGGCGGCTTCGAGTGCGGCGCGGTCGCAGGCGGCCACCCACGAAGGTGCGGCCTCGCTGCCCGCCGGCGCGGGGCCCAAGGCTAGGTGCAGCCGGGCCGGGTCGTCTAACAAATGGTCTTCGAGCAAGCCTTCCAGCACCGCGCGCAGACGGTGGCGGGCCGAGGCCGCCAGGGCACCGCGCGGGAGGGTGACTGAGTGCCACGACAAGGCGGCTGCGTCCACCACGCCCACCCAGCCTTGCGGGCCTGCGGCGGGCAGCAAATCGCGCACGGCGTGTCCGTGGCGGTCGCCTTGCGCCCACGCCAGCGCCGCATCGGGCGACGCATGGGGCTGAATCAGGACGTGCAGGGCGCTCATGGGGTTAACGGAGATTCGGGCGAGATGTCACAAAGCGGCGAAAAATCGGCAAACCGCAATGATGCTTGATGAATGCGTCAGGGCGATTGGGCCACGCCGCCCCGGCTGCGCCACAGCACCCGCACATCCAGGCCGTCGCGCTGCACCAGGGCGACTGCGTCAAACGTGGTTTGCTCCAGCCGCAGTCGAGCCTGCACTTCAAAGAACCGGCTGGCCACGCCGTGCTGGCTGTCGTTAAACAGCACCTCAGGGCGGTTGATGAGCGACTGCGCTTCGCTGATGGAACGAAACGGCTTGAGGGCGCGGCCTTCGGTAAGCCGCCGGGCGTCGGCCGCCGTCAAGCCCGCAATCGTGGCCATCAGCACCGTGGCGTTGGCGGTGTTCAGGTTCACCGGCGTGCGCGCGGGCAGCAGCGTGGCATAGGGCGCCAAGCGGGCGATGGTGGCGGCGTCCACCCCCAACCAGGCCAGATCGGCCAAGCGCTGCGGCACCAGCGGCCCGGGGGTGGTGGCCGCAGCGCCGGCGCGGGCGGCGTCCTGGGCGGCGCGCAAGCCGTCGGCCAGGCTGCGCGCTAGGGCGGGGTTCAAAGCCAGGGCAGTCAGCAAGCGTTCGGTGCTGTGCAAGGCGGGCTCAGACAGCGCACCTGCATCGACTAGGTTGGCCAGATTGAGCTTGGCCTGGGCGTCGCTGATGCGGCCCTGCAAAAAGGCGGCCAGCCATTCGTCGCGGGTGTCGGCGTTGCGGTCGGCGGCCAAAAAGCTGGACAAACGGGCTTCGGCCAGCGGCACGGCCCAGGGTTCGCCCAAGTGGTCGGGGCCGCCACTGCGGCCGTCTTCGCGCAAGATGAGCCGCGCCCAATCCAGCGCGCCATGCAGCACGCCAGCGGCTTGCTGGCGTTGGCGTTCAGACTGCTCAGCTTCAATCAACTGCCACTGCTGCCACATGGATTGCGCGGCCAGGCTGGCGGCCAGGGCCACCATGAGCAGCGCCACCAGCAAGGCGGCGCCGCGCTGGTGGCGGGGCGGTTGGGGTAGGCCGGGCTTCATGAGCGCACCGGGGTTAGGTCGGGCCGCAGCCATTGGTGCAGCACATCACCTGCCAGCGGGTGGCCAGCGGGCAGGGTCAGGCGCAGCTCAATGCCTTCGGGCACCGGGGCGGTCAGGCCGCTGCTGGGGCGTTCGGCGCTGTCGGCGGCCGACAGCGGGTTGACCCAGGCGCCGTCGCGGAAGTAGCGCAGTTGCCAATCGGGCAACGCTATCAAAACAGTAGCTGCTTGCGCCGTGGATACGCCGGATGCAGCCGATTGGGCTTGAGGGCTTGGAGCACCATCGGGCCAGCGCAGCGGCGGTGTACTGGCCTGTTGCCAGGCTGCAAACCAGGCGCTGCGATCGCGCAGCGGTGGCGATGCCCAGCGCCACCAGTGGTGGGTGGCACCGGCCAACACCGGGTCAGCGCCTACAGCAGCCGTCGGGGCCAGTTGGCGCGACCAGCTCACCACTTGCAAGGCGCTGCCGTCGGCGGTGTCGATGCGGCGGGTGATGCGCAGGCTGCGGCCGTCCCAGTCGAGCGTTTGCACACCGGCATTGAGCTCCATGGCGTCGAGATCGGTTTGCCACTGGGCCAGGGCGGTTTGCAGCACGGCCAGTTGCGCTTGGCGGGTGTGGGTGGCTTCGGTGGTGCGCAGGTGCAAATCCAGCGCGCGCAAGCTCAGGGCGCTTAGCAGCGCGAGCACCGCCAGCGCAGCCAGCAGCTCGACCAGCGTCAGGCCCAGATGGCGGCGGCGCGGGATTGTCATGTGCGGCCCACCACGGTGGAGGCGCGCAACAGCGGCCCAAAGCTGTCGCGCACTTCGGCGTCGACCCTGCGAAAGCTGGGGTTGGGGGTGGTGCGCACTTGCACCAACACCTGCAGGCGCTGGGGGCCTTGTACGCAATCAGAGGTGGCGTCGCCCACGGCGGGCAAGGTGCGGGCCAGCCGGGCTTGAACCAGTGCGTTGTCGGCGCAGAGCTGAGCGGCCGTCAGCAGCGCTTGGCGTTCATTGAGTCGGATGAGTGCGCTGCTGCCCTGGCTGAGCGCCACCAGCGCCAGCGCCAGAATAGCCAGCGCCACCAGCACCTCGATCAAGGTGAAGCCGGTGGCGTGGCGGCGCTTGCGGTGCACGGCTGGCAGCGGGGGCGTCGTCAAGGCTGCTGCACCGCAAAGGGCCGAATGCCGTCGGTGCTCACCCACAGCGACTGCAAAGGCGAGGCGGCGGGCTCAGCACCTGCTGGCGCCTCACGCCACAGCTGCAGGGCCTGGGGTGGCACGATGGGCTCTGGGCCAAGAGTCTGGCGTTGGCCTTCCAGCGGCGTGCGCCAGCGCACCCGAGCGTCCTCAGGCAGCAGCCGCAAGGCCGGTTGCCCTGGCGCCGTACCGTCCGCAAACACCACCACGGCGCCACCTTGCACTTGCCACCAGCGCGGCTGGCCGGTGGATCGTGACAGCACCCGCTGCGCTTGCAGCACAGCTGCGACCCGTTCAGCGTCGCGCTGCAGGGCGCGTTGGGGGTCAGCAGGCCAGGCCAGCGTGACCACGGCGGTGGCCAAGCCCAACAGGGCCAGCACCAGCATGACTTCGATCAAGGTGAAGCCGCGTGGCGGCATGGGGCCTCTTTGCGCCGCAGCGGGCGCCTAGTTCCAATTGCCGATGTCGGCGTTCTTGCCCTCGCCGCCGGGCTGGCCGTCAGCGCCAAGGCTGAACACATCGATTTCGCCACGCACGCCGGGAGCCAAATATTGGTAGGCGCGGCCCCAGGGGTCGGTGGGCAGCTTTTCCAAGTACGGGCGCCAGTTGGGCGGCACCGGGGCTGTGCCGGGCCGGGTGATCAGGGCTTGCAGACCTTGTTCAGTGCTGGGAAATCGTTGGTTGTCTAGCTTGTACAGGCGCAGCGCCTGCATCAGGGTGTTGACGTCGGTGCGGGCGGTGGTGCTGCGGGCGTCGTCGGTGCGGTCGAGCACATTGGGCACGATGAGCGCGGCCAACACGCCCAAGATCACCAGCACCACCATCAATTCGATCAGGGTAAAGCCGCGCAGGCGCCGCCGTTGCGGCGGTGCGGCCAAGCGTGGGGGCAGGAAACTTGTCAGGATGGCGGGCATGGATGATGTGGCGCAACAAAAAGCAATCAGCGGCGGTGCCCAGCGGGCATCAGTCGGCTCATGATAATGAGGCGATGCGTCTTCACCATGTTCCCCCTAAGTTTCGCCAGCGCGGCGCCGTGTCGGCCTCTGTCTGGCCCGCGGTGCTAAGCAAATCAAGCGCCCTGCTGGTGTGGGCGGCGGTGGCGGCCTGCGCCGTGGCCTGGGGCTTGCGCGTGTGGGGCCAAGGCGGGGGTTGGGCGGCGGCGGCGCCGTCATCCCAAGCGCCTGCTTGGGAACCCACCGCCAGTTTGGTGGCGCTGGGTTTGGGCCAACGCGCTGCGCTGAGCTCTGCCAGCCCGGTGGCCGCCGCGCCTGCGCCAGAAGTGGCGGCGCGCCTGCAACTGTCGGGCGTCGTGGCCACGGGTGATGGGGGCGCTGCCCTTATCAGCGTTGACGGGCAGCCCGCCCGGGTGGTGCGCGTGGGTCGCGCTGTGGCTGACGGCTGGGTGCTGCGCAGCGTGCAGCCGCGCGAAGTGCTGCTGGTGCGCCGGGGCGAGCGGGCCACGCTGGTGTTGCCCGCTGCATCCACCGCCTCCACGCCAGCGCCACGCATGGCCGCGCCCATCTCAACCCCCGCTGCACCTGCGGCAGACCCCAGCGGCAATGCCAATGCCCAAGTGGCGCGCTAGACCCACCGTCGACACCCCCCCGTCGACCGCCGTGCTAAATCCAACGCCATGGCCAACCCCAGCACCGCGACTCCACTGCCGTCGCCTGACACCCACCCGTCTAGCAGCCTGATCGCCCAACTGGCGCGCGACTTGGCCGCGCATGCGCCGTTTGCGCAAATGAGCCATAGCGATCTGCATGCGGTTGTCACGGCGTGTGACCAAGCCTATTACGCGCCTGGAGAGGTATTGCTAGAGCCCTCCTCAGGCGTGGTTGGGTACCTGTTCATCGTGCGCCAGGGGGTGGTGTCGGGCGTAAAGGGCATGGCTAATTTGTCCGGCGGGGCCTTTCAGTTTGAGGCGGGCGATATGTTCCCCGTCAGCGCCGTGCTGGCGCAGCGGGCGGTGACGTCCACCTACCGCGCGGTGGGCGACTGCTTTGTGTTGCGCATGCCCTTGGCGCAGGTGCAGCAGCTCATCGAGCGCAGCGGTCCCTGGGCTGATTTTTTGAATCGGCGGGTGCAGCAGTTTTTGGAGTTGTCGCGCCGAGCCTTGCAGGTGGCGTATGCATCGCAGGCCTTGGCCGAGCAATCCTTGGAAGCACCCTTGGGCTCGCTACTGCGCCGCGCGCCGGTGTACTGCGCGCCCCACACCCCGCTGGTGCAGGCGCTTTCGGCCATGCAGGCGCAGCGCCTGGGCTGCATGCTGGTGGCCGATGAGGCCAAGCGGCCCGTGGGCATCTTGACGCGCGGCGACGTGTTAGGCCGCGTGACCTTGGCCGGGGTGGGGCTGGACACCCCGATTGGCCAAGTGATGGTGCATCCGGTGCGCACACTTGGCTTGCAGCAAACCGCTGAAGACGCCGCACTGTTGATGAGCCGCCACCACCTGCGCCATGTGCCGGTGGTGAATGCGGCGGGCGAGTTGGCAGGTCTGGTGTCTGAACGCGATCTGTTCGCGATGCAGCGCCTGAGTCTGAAGCAGGTGAGCAGCGCCATCCGCGCCGCGCCCGATTTGCCAGCCGTGCGCCAGTCTGCGCAAGACATTCGCCGCTTTGCAAAAAGTCTTCTGAGCCAAGGCGTGCAGGCCCGCCAGTTGACGGCGCTCATCAGTCATTTGAACGATGTGCTGGCCCAGCGCTTGGTGGAGCTGTATGCCCAAGCCCATGGTGTGCATGGCCTGCAGTGGTGCTGGATTGCGCTGGGGTCTGAAGGCCGCAGTGAACAGACGATCAGCACCGATCAAGACAACGCCCTGATTTTGGGCGACTCGCTCAACGACGAGACCGTGGAGCAACTGCGCGCCATGGCGCGCGACGTGAATGACGCGCTGGACCAATGCGGCTACCCGCTGTGCAGGGGCGGCGTGATGGCCCGTGAGGACGCCTGCTTCTTGCACCTGAGTCGATGGCGCGAGTGCTTTGACGAATGGATCGCCCACGGCAGCCCGCAAGACTTGCTCAATGCCAGCATCTACTTTGATTTTCGGGCGCTGGCGGGTGCCAGCGCGTTGGCCGACACCTTGCGCCAGCACGTGACCGAAGCCGCCCGCGCCACGCCGCGCTTTGTGCATCAGATGGCGGTGAACGCGCTGGACCGCCCCCCGCCGCTGAACTGGATGGGCGCCCTGGCCACCGATGAAGACGGTCGCATCGATCTGAAACTGCAGGGCGCCGCGATGGTGGTGGACGCCGCGCGCATCTACGCGCTTACCCACGGCCTGCCGCAGACCAACACGCGCGACCGCCTGATCGCAGCCGGCGGCCCCATGGGCGCGCCTGCACCCGAAGTTGAAGCCTGGGTGGTTGGCTTTGAGTTTTTGCAGATGTTGCGCTTGCGTCAGCAGTTAGATGCAGACAGGGCTGATGCGCATCCCAATTCAGTCGCGCCTGCCGCGCTCAATGAAATTGATCGCCGCATGTTGAAAGAAGCCCTGCGGGTGGTGCGCGGCCTACAGCAGCGGCTGCAGATGGACTTTGTGCGGCACTGACATGTCTGACTTGTGGCAGCGCTTGGCGGGCTGGCTGCGTGGGCACGGCGGCGGCGCGTTTGTGGCCAATCCGCAGCGGTGGGTGGTGCTGGACTGTGAAACCAGCGGACTGAACCCAATGCGCGACCACTTGCTGGCCATCGCCGCCGTGGCCGTGCAGCCCGACTGGGCGGCGGGGCGCCTGCGCATCGTGCCGGCCGACAGCTTTGAAGTGGTGGTGGCGCGCAGCGCTAGCGGCGAGCACGACCGCGGCAACATCTTGCTGCACGGCATCGGTGTGCAGGCCCAGGCGCAAGGCGTGCCCTTAGTGGATGCGATCCACGGCTGGTTGGTTTGGCTGGGCGCGTCACCCGTGCTGGCATTTCATTCGGGCTTTGATGAGGCGCTGCTGCTGCGGCACTGCAAGCTGGCAGGCATGCCCAAACCGCCTAACCCGTGGCTGGACATTGAACACCTGTGCGAAGTCACCCACGAGCGGGTGCTGGCCAAAACGCTGGACGATTGGATGGCGCACTTTGACATCCACTGTGCCCAGCGCCACCGAGCCGCAGCTGATGCCTATGCCGAAGCCGAATTGCTGCAGCGCATTTGGCCCGACATCGCACGGCAAGCGGGCAGCTTTGCCGATGTGCAGCGCTTGGCTGAGATCCGGCAGTGGCTGGTGCGGCCTTGAGTGGACGTTGGCGACCTCAAAAACGCAGTCGCTACTAATTTTGTAGCTAACTACGCCCTATTGACGGGCGCAGCAGCCCGATTGGCCTAAATGCAATCAAGGCGCACCCAAGAACAGCTTGTAAGCCGGGTTGTCAGACTCGTCCACGTGCGGGTAGCCCAGGGTGGCCAAAAACTGCTTGAACTTGGGCTGGTCTGCTGCGGGCACCTGCATGCCCACCAAGATGCGGCCGTAGTCAGCGCCCTGGTTGCGGTAATGAAACAGCGAGATGTTCCAGCCCGGCTGCATGTGGGTGAGGAACTTCATCAACGCGCCGGGCCGCTCGGGGAACACAAAGCGCAGCAGGCGTTCTTCTTGGGCCAGCGGCGAGCGGCCGCCCACCAGGTGGCGCAAATGCTCTTTGGCTAGTTCGTCGTGGGTCAAATCCAGCGCGGCAAAGCCGTGGCGCTTTAAGCGCGCAACGATTTTGGGTGACTCGCCCCGGCCGTGGGTGCTCAGGCCCACAAACACATGGGCGCGGCGCTCGTCGCCAATGCGGTAATTGAACTCGGTGATGCTGCGCGGCCCGCCGGGCAGGCTGACCACGGCATCGAGAAACTTGCGAAAGCTGCCGCGCTCTTCATTGATGGTGACGGCCAAGAGAGCCTCGCGCTCTTCGCCCACCTCGGCCCGTTCAGCCACAAAGCGCAGGCGGTCAAAGTTCATGTTGGCGCCACACAAAATGGCGGCCAGGGTCTGGCCTTTGAGTTTGTGCTGCGCAGCGTAGGCCTTGAGCCCCGCCACGGCCAACGCACCAGCCGGTTCGACAATGCTGCGGGTGTCCACAAACACGTCTTTGATGGCGGCGCACACGGCGTCGGTGTCCACCACCACGTAGTCATCCACCAGCCCGCGGGCGATGCGAAAGGTTTCTTCGCCCACCAGCTTGACGGCGGTGCCGTCGGAGAACAAGCCGACGTCGGTCAAGGTTTGGCGCCGCCCCGCGTGTACGGAGCGCAGCATGGCGTCGGAGTCGTTCATCTGCACGCCGATGACTTTGATGTCGGGCCGCACCGCCTTGATGTAGTTGGCCACGCCGCTGATCAGCCCGCCGCCACCTATGGCCACAAACACCGCATGCAGCGGGTCTTGGTGCTGGCGCAAGATTTCCATGGCAATGGTGCCCTGCCCCGCAATTACATCGGGGTCATCAAAGGGGTGCACAAAGCTCAGGCCATCGCGCGCTTCAATGGTTTTGGCATGGGTGTAGGCGTCGCTATAGCTGTCGCCATGCAACACCACGTCTCCGCCCAGATTGCGTACCGCGTCCACCTTGAGTTGCGGGGTGGTCACCGGCATCACGATGACCGCTCGGCAACGCAGGCGGCTGGCGGCCAGTGCCACGCCCTGAGCATGGTTGCCGGCCGATGCGCAAATCACGCCGCGCTGAATGGCGTCGGCGCTCAAGTGGGCCATCTTGTTATATGCCCCGCGCAGCTTGAAGCTGTGCACCGCTTGCTGGTCTTCGCGCTTGAGCAGCACCGTGTTGCCCAGCCGTCGGCTGAGGGCCCGGGCGGTGTCCAAGGCCGACTCCACCGCCACGTCATACACCTTGGCAGTGAGTATTTTTTGTAGGTATTGGGGTGGCGTCAGGTTTTTGCTGGCGACCTGGCTGTGAGCGATGGTTTTGGCTTTGGGGGCGCGGGTGGGCGACGCGGTGGGAGTCGTTTTAGCTTTCATCGTGCCGCCGATTGTCTGGCACGCTGACCGGCGCCTGACCGGCGTGCGTGGCATCATCCGCGCCCCTCGCAGTCAGCGAGACCAGCGGCAAAGGAGCACACGATGGAATGCACAGTGAGATGGACTGGGGCCAACGGCACGCAGTCAGGCATGGGCTTTGTGGCCGAGACCGGATCAGGCCATGTGCTGGCCATGGACGGCGCGCCGGATGACACCCGCCCTGACATGGGTGGGCGCAACCTAGCGCCCAGGCCGATGGAGACGGTGTTAGCCGGCACCGGTGGCTGCACCGCCTATGACGTGGTTTTGATTCTCAAGCGCGGTCGACACGACGTGCGCGGCTGCAGTGTCAAGCTGGTGGCGGATCGCGCCGAAGCTGACCCCAAGGTATTCACCGCCATCCGCATGCACTTCGCTGTGACCGGGCGCGGCGTTCCAGCCGCAGCTGTAGAGCGGGCAATTGCACTGAGCCACGAGAAGTACTGTTCGGCCAGCATCATGCTGGGCAAAACAGCGCAGATCACCACCAGTTTTGAAGTGGTTGAGGTGACCTGACCAGGCCCTTGCAGCTCACTTCAGCTCGCTTGAGTAGCTTTGCGGGCCAAAAGCTAGATGCGGTGGGCCACCGTGGTCATCAATCGGCCTGCAGCGCGCATCAGGCCGCGCACGGCGGGCGAGAGCGGGACTGCTCCTGCCGCCTGGGCGTGCTCAGCATGGCGCACCTCGTCGGCCTTCATCTGAGTGACGATGGCCCTAGACGACACATCGGCTTGGGGCAACAGGTCTAGGTGCGAATGCAGATGCGCTTCTACCTGGCGTTCAGTCTCCACCACAAACCCGCGGCTCACGGCGTCGCCAGCACGCCCCGCCGCATACCCCAGCGCAAACGCGCCTGCGTACCACAGCGGATTGAGCAACGATGGGCGGTCACCAAGTTGTTCTAAGCGGTGTGCAGTCCACGCGAGGTGATCGGTCTCCTCTTGGGCTGCGGCCAAGCACTCGCGGCGCATCTGCGCACTGCGCGTAGCCATTGCCTGGCCCATGTAAAGCGCCTGAGCGCAGACCTCGCCGACATGGTTCACTCGCATCAGCGCGCCAGACAGGCGACGTTCGGCCCCGGTCAGGGCCGTGGCTGATCTGTCGGCGCCCGCCAGTGGCACCGGGCGACGCGCCCGCGCAGGGCTTGCCACCGTGCGCAATGCGTGGTCGGTCGCGGCAATCAGCGTGTCGACGGGGTTCATGAGCAAAGAGTCTAGGGCAAACCCTGGTTCAGAGGCCGTTGTGGGTTGTTTTTGGTCGTTTTGAGCGGCTTCAAGTCCAATCATTTACCGTTTGTCGGCGCAGCGGGCCTGCGGCGCAGGAACCCCCACCCCCTGTGATGGGCGTCACGCCCATAACCTGTCATTGGTGCAAAAATTGCTTCGGGAAAATCTGATCCGCCCATCGGGCGTTTTTCATCCCCCGAAACTCCTTGGCGTTGCGCTTTGTTGCACCCCTGCAACGAATCGCCGGGTGCCAGCGCAAAACCGGCGCATTTCCTTTGCGTCGGTGCACGCGGTCTGGTGCAATCGCATCAACTTCCTGAATGGAGGTTGGCCCGGGTTGCCCGGCAGGCGGCGTGCACCAGTCGCCCGGTTCAAATGCCGGGCGTCGAGCGCGGCGTCGGCTCCGGTCGGAGCCCTATGTTTAACCTTGGAGAATCTCGCGATGAAAAAATCTCTGATTGCGCTCGCCGTGCTGGCCGCTTCTGGCGCTGCGATGGCTCAGTCTTCGGTCACGCTGTTCGGTATCGTTGACCTCGGCGTGCGCAACGTGAAGCAAGGTGGTCAAAGCCTGTGGGGGATGTCGAAAGACGGCATCAACTCCAGCCGTTTGGGCTTCCGTGGCGTTGAAGATCTGGGTGGTGGCATGCGCGCCGGCTTCTGGCTGGAAGGCGCTCTGACCTCTGACACCGGCGATGGCCGCACGACTGGCGCCGCTCTGGACTTCCAGCGCCGCAGCACCGTGAGCGTGATGGGTGGCTTCGGCGAAATTCGCCTCGGCCGCGACTACACCCCGACCTTCTGGAACCACACCGTGTTTGATCCGTTCGGCACGAACGGCGTGGGTTCGTCGGTGAACACCTATGGCGGCGCCGTGACCGGTGCAACCGTGGTGCGCTCCAACAACACCATCGGCTATTTCCTGCCCGGCAACCTGGGTGGCATCTACGGCCAAGCCATGATCGGCCTGAAAGAAACCAAAGCCGCCAACTCGGCTAGCGACTACGCTGGTTTCCGTGTGGGCTATCAGCAAGGTCCCCTGAACGTGGCCCTGGCCTACGGTCAAGAAGGCACCGCTACCGCTACCGGCTCTAACCCCAAGCGTTGGAACCTCGGCGGTTCGTACAACCTGGGCGTGGCTAACCTGATCGGTCAGTACACCCGTGCTACCGCTCCTGGCAGCCTGAAGCTGAACCACTGGATGCTGGCTGCTACGGCTCCTGTGGGCCCCGGCCTGCTGAAGGCTTCGTATACCCGCAGCGACTACAACGGTTCGAACGACGCCAACCAGATCGCCCTGGGTTACGAGTACAACCTGTCGAAGCGCACCGCTCTGTACACCACCTACTCGCGTATCGCCAACAAAGGCGGCGCCGCCTTCTCGGTGGGCGCGTTTGCTGGCCAGCCGGCCACCGCTCCTGGTGGCAAGTCGACCGGCTTCGAAGCTGGTCTGCGTCACTCGTTCTAATCGACTGGCAGCCCTTGCGGCTGCTGGCGATCAGATCGTCTAAAGCCGTGGGTCGCCTAGCGACCTGCGGCTTTTTTTTTGACCAGAAGGCGCGTTTTTTGAAGTTTTCTTTGCGAGTGAACAAGGTTGCGCGATGAGCTCAAGTGGACTTGACCCCGTCACCCGACGCCGCTGGCTGGGTGCGAGTCTGGCAGCCGTGACCGTGTCCGGACTGACCGCCTGCGCAACTACGGATGGCGCCTTGTCGCCAGCCGCCACCGAGATTGCGGACAGTGCTTGGGCCCAAAACGCCTTGGGTGCCGAATCTGCGCCGTGGCAACATAAGACCTTTCCTGGCAAGAAGCCCAACCGGATGACCGTGCGCAACCACGATGGTCGTCTGGCGCTGGCTGTTCAATCCAGGGCCTCGCTGTCGGTGCTGCGCAAGGCCGTATCCATCGAAGCCAGCCGCAATCTGCGTCTGCGATTTACCTGGGCTGCTGAAGCACCGGCCACTCATGCCAACATCGGCACGCGCGAGCATGACGACTCGCCTCTGCGCTTGGTGTTGACCTTTGACGGTGACAGAGCTCTTTTTTCGCCGCGCAACACGGCGCTCAGCGACTTGGCTCTTGCCCTGACCGGCGAGCCTATGCCCTATGCGACGCTGATGTACGTTTGGTGCCCCAGTCGCCCAGTCAATGAGTCGGTGGTGAATCCGCGCACAGATCGCATTCGTTCTGTAGTGGCGCAGACCGGCGCCCAAAGTGCCAGGCGCTGGCAAAGCATTTCGCGCAATGTCAGTGCAGACTTTGCAAGCGCATTTGGCGAAGCACCGGGACAACTGATCGGCGTGGGTCTGATGACCGATACCGACAACACGCAAACCGAAGTACAGGCGTGGTACGGCTCCATTGAACTCGACCACGCGGCTTAAGTCTGCCGCGCTGCGTAGGCCTGAAAACGGTGACCATTTGGGCCCGGGCGCAGCCACCTGCGTCGGCCTCGGAACGACACTCCCCGCGCCACGCAGTATTTCCCGGGCAAACTCCGGTGTTTCTCGGTGTCGCACCGCTCCCGGTTTGGGGCATAGTCGGGCTTCGTTATTTTCAAGTGCTTACAGGCACAGGATGAACCTTCCATGAAATACAAGCCCACACTGCTCGCGTTGGCCGTGGTTGCCGCCTCGGTATTCGCACTCGCCACCCCGGCAGACGCCAAGACCTTCCGCTGGACCAGTGCCAGCGACATCCCGACCTTGGACATCCATTCGCAGAACAACGCGCTGGGCAACGGCGTGCATGCTGCGGTGTATGAGGCCTTGGTCTACTACAACAGCCGCACCTTTCGCGTTGAGCCGCAACTGGCAACTGCTTGGCGTGATGTCAGCCCCACGCAAATGCGCTTTACCCTGCGCCAAGGCGTCAAGTTCAGCGACGGCAGTGCGCTGACTGCTGACGACGTGGTGTTTTCCATCATGCGTGCCAAGGCCCGCACCTCTAACTACGCCATCTTTACCCAGGGCATCGATCGCGCGGTGAAGGTCGACAACAACACGGTTGATCTGATCTTGACCGGCCCCAACCCTGTCCTGCTCAACCAGCTCACCGAGCTGCGAGTGATGAGCAAAGCCTGGGCCGAGAAGAACAATTCAGTTGAGCCAAAAGACATTCGTACGCAAGAGGAAAGCTTCGCGCACCGCAACGCAATGGGCTCGGGCCCGTTCATGGTGCGCAGCTGGCAGCCCGACCAACGCCTGACCATGGTGCGCAACCCCAACTGGTGGGGCTGGGCCCTCAACCCCGAGACCAATGTCACGGAAATCATTTACAGCCCGATTCGTTCAGAGGCCACTCGTGTGGCCGCTTTGCTGTCTGGCGAAGTTGACATGGTGTTGGACCCAAGCCCCCAGGATTTGGGCCGCCTGCGCAACAACGCCAATCTGAAGGTGATCGACGGAGTTGAGAACCGCACCATCTTTTTGGGGATGGACCAGCACCGCGACGAACTGGTGGGCTCCAACGTCAAAGGCAAGAACCCGTTGAAAGACGTGCGGGTGCGTCGCGCGTTGTACCAGGCCATTGACATCCAAACCATCAACCGCGTCACCATGCGTGGCCTGAGCCAGCCCACTGGCGCCTTGGTGGCGCCGATGGTGGCGGGCTGGACTGAGCGCGTGCATGACCGGCTGCCGTTTGATCAAGACCTCTCGCGTCGCCTATTGACTGAGGCCGGCTACCCCCAAGGCTTTGAGGTGGACTTTGCCTGCCCGAACAACCGCTACATCAACGACGAAGAAATCTGCCAAGCCATCACTGCCATGTGGGCGCGTGTGGGTGTGCGCGCCAAGCTGCGCACGCTGCCGCTGGTGACCTACTTCCCCATGATCCAGCGCTATGAAGCCAGCATTTACATGCTGGGCTGGGGCGTGCCGACGTTTGACGCGCTGTACAGCCTGCAGTCACTCACCCGCAGTGTCGGCACAGGCGCAGATGGCAATTACAACGTTGGCCGTTACAGCAACCAGCGCATGGACTACGTGGTTGATCGTGCCAAGGTAGAAACCGACGGCCCGGTGCGCAACCGCCTGCTGACCGAAGGTCTCCAACTGCAAAACGACACGGTCGCCCACATTCCGCTACACAACCAGATCATTCCCTGGGCGCTGAAGAAGAGCGTGGATGTGGTGCACCGCGCGGACAACCGCATCGACTGGCGCTTGGTCAAGGTCAACTAAGCGTCCTGCGCCCAGCCCATGGCCGACGCTGGATTGGCCCTGGGCCGTTTCGCCCCTGCCCTATGTCCTGTCCGCGACGGCGTTGCGCTATCGGTACGGAGGCCAGGGTGCCTCAGACAGACTTGGCTGAGGCCCGCTTCTTGCGGGTCGGTATAAGTCATGTCACTGCGCGCGTGAGCCACTGGTAGCATCGCGCGCTTTCCAAGATTGCCCATGCTTGCATTTATCCTGCGCCGTTTGCTCCAGGCCGTTGTGGTCATGGTGACTGTGGCCTTTATTGCCTTTTTGCTGTTTCAGTACGTCGGTGATCCAGTCGTCTTTTTGTTGGGCCAAGACGCGACGCCTGATCAAGTGCGGGAGATGCGGCAAGCCCTGGGGCTGGATCAGCCCTTCATCATCCAGTTTTGGCACTTCTTGGCTAACGCCGCCCAAGGAGAATTTGGCTTGAGCTTACGGCAAGGCGCGAAGGTGTCGCGGCTGATCGCTGAGCGTTTCCCGGCAACGCTGGAATTGGCCATGGTGGCGGCTCTGTTGGCGCTGATCGCGGGCATTCCGATGGGCGTGTACGCGGCGCTCAAGCGCGGCACCTTCATGGCACAGGTGTTCATGACGATTTCGCTGCTTGGCGTGTCATTGCCCACCTTCCTGATCGGCATCATGCTGATCTTGTTGTTTGCAGTCACCTTAGGCTGGTTCCCCAGCTTCGGGCGCGGCGATGTGGTTCAGGTGGGTTGGTGGTCGTCTGGCTTGCTGACGGCCAAGGGCTGGCACCATATCGTGTTGCCTGCGGTGACGCTGGCGATTTTCCAGCTCACCCTCATCATGCGGCTGGTGCGCGCCGAGATGCTGGAAGTGCTGCGCACCGACTACATCAAGTTTGCCCGCGCCCGCGGCTTAAGCAACCGTGCCATTCACTTTGGCCACGCGCTCAAAAACACATTGGTGCCAGTGATGACGATTACCGGGCTGCAGTTGGGCGGCCTCATTGCGTTTGCCATCATCACCGAGACTGTGTTTCAGTGGCCGGGAATGGGCTTGCTCTTCATTCAGGCGGTGACCTTCGCCGACATTCCGGTGATGGCCGCCTACTTGTGCCTGATCGCCCTCATTTTTGTGGTGATCAACTTGATCGTTGACTTGCTTTATTTTGCGGTGGATCCGCGTCTGCGCGTGGGCAAGGCTGGGGGTCATTGAGCATGGGCAGCATGGCCGCATCGCTGACGCCGGGCTCCGCGTGGATGCAGGGCGCAGAGTGGGCCGCCGCTGATTGGGTCACTGAGCGTCCACCCAGCGTGCGCTACGCGGCAGGCGGCGATGCGTTTGCGGCGATTCGGGCCTTCCACCCCGAGCTTGCAGCGCTGCGTCGCGATTTGCACGCTCACCCAGAGTTGGGCTTTGAAGAGGTCTACACCTCGCGGCGGGTGGTGGAAGCCCTCCGTGTGTGTGGCGTGGACGAGATCCACACCGGCATCGGCAAGACCGGCGTGGTGGCTCTCATCCAAGGAGCAGCGCGCAAATCCAGCGGCCTCAAAGGTGTGGCGCCGGGCCAGGGCATCGGGTTGCGGGCTGACCTGGATGCGTTGCCCATGCAAGAGCACAACCAGTTTGCCTGGGCGTCGCGCAAGAACGGTTTGATGCACGGTTGCGGCCACGATGGGCATACCGCCATGTTGCTGGGGGCCGCGCGTTACTTGGCCCAATCCCGGCGCTTTGACGGGACCGCCGTGCTGATTTTTCAGCCGGGTGAAGAAGGCTATGCCGGTGCCCGCGAAATGATTCAAGATGGGCTGTTCGACACATTTGATGTGCAAGCCGTCTACGCCATGCACAACTGGCCAGCTATGCCACCCGGCCAAGTGGGCGTGAACCCAGGCCCCATGATGGCAGCGGCGGACCGCATCACCATCGAAGTCACAGGCAAGGGCGGCCACGGGGCCCATGCCTATTTGGCGGTAGACCCCGTGTTGGTGGCGGCGCATCTGATCACCGCCGTGCAGTCCATCGTGTCGCGCAATGTCAAAGCCATTGACAGCGCCGTCATCAGCATCTGCGCTATGCACGCGGGTGACCCGGGTGCCATGAGCGTGATTCCCGGCACCGCCCGTTTGGTGGGCACCGTGCGCACGTTCAAGCCTGCCGTACAAGACTTGGTAGAGCGACGGCTGCATGAACTGTGCGCGGCCATCGCTCAGGGTTTTGGCGCCACTGCCACCGTGAACTACGAACGCTTGTATCCAGCCACCACCAACTCCGTAGCTGAAGCTGAGCACGCCGCTGCAGTGGCGCGCCGCGTGGTGGGTGACGCGGCCGTACACACCGCCATGGAGCCCAGCATGGGCGCCGAAGACTTCTCATTCATGCTGCAACATAAACCCGGCGCCTACCTGCGCTTGGGCCAAGGCGGCGCTGAATCGGGCTGCTTTCTGCACAACGCCACATTTGATTTCAACGACGACATCTTGCCCCTGGGTGCAGCCTTGCACTCAGGTTTGGTGGAGTCGTCATTGCCCCTGCGCACCTAGTTAGGTTGCGTGCCAGCACTTTCTCCGGAGGAAACCCATGAACTTCAACAAAAAAATCGTGGCGGCCGCCCTGGCGGTGTCATTTACTGCTATCTCTTTGATAGCGACTCCGTTGCACGCGCAAACCGTGCGCGTGGCCAACCAGGGCGATGCGCTGTCCATGGACCCGCATTCGCTCAATGAATCGCTACAGCTCAGCGTCACCGGCAACGTGTATGAGCCGCTGGTGGACCGCAACTCCAAGTTGGAGTTGACGCCCGGCTTGGCTACCGCTTGGCGCCAAACCTCACCCACCATTTGGCGCTTTGAGCTGCGCCGCAATGTGCAGTTTCATGACGGCACGCCTTTCACCGCCGACGACGTCATCTTTACTTTTGCCCGCGCCTCGGGTGAAGGCTCAGATATGCGCAGCTACACCAACGACATCAAAGAAGTGCGCAAGGTCAACGATTTCGTGGTCGAGATCGAAACCAAAGCACCGTTTCCGATCCTGCCCGATGTGATTTCGCTCGTGTACATCATGAGCAAGAAGTGGGCGGAAACCAACCAGGCCACCCGCCCGGTGGACCGCCGCCGCGGGGTGGAAAACGCGGCCAGCTTCCGCGCCAATGGCACCGGCCCCTTCCGCCTGCGCGAACGCCAGCCCAATGTGCGCACCACGTTTTCGCGCAATGGCAACTACTGGGGCAAGATTGAAGGCAACGTCACCGAAGTCGTCTTCACCCCCATCGGTAATGACGCCACCCGCGTCGCTGCGCTGCTGTCAGGTGAAATCGATGTGATGGAGCCCGTGCCGGTACAAGACATCGCACGTGTCAATGCCAGCGCCAACGCAAGTGCCATGGCCGGGCCCGAGCTGCGCACGATCTTTTTGGGCATGGATCAGCGCCGCGATGAACTGCTGTACAGCAGCGTCAAAGGCAAGAACCCCTTCAAAGACAAGCGGGTGCGCCAAGCCTTCTATCAAGCCATCGACATTGCGGGCATTCAGCGCACGGTGATGCGCGGCGCCGCCACGCCCACCGCGCTGATGGTGGCGCCCGGCATCAATGGCTTTGACGCCAACCTCAACCGACGCCTGCCGTTTGACCAAGAAGCCGCCCGCCGCCTGTTGGCCGAAGCCGGTTACCCGCAGGGCTTTGAAGTGACGATGAACTGCCCCAACGACCGCTATGTCAATGACGGCCAAATCTGCGAAGCCGTTGCCGCCAACTTGGCCCGCGTGGGTGTCAAAGTCAACCTGCAGGCCGAGACCAAAGGCACCTATTTCCCCAAAATCTTGCGCCGCGACACCAGCTTCTATTTGCTGGGCTGGACGCCCGGCACCTACGACAGCCACAACCCGCTGAACGCGTTGATGCGTTGTGTGGACGCGCAAGGCAGCGGCCAGTTCAACCTGGGCTCGTACTGCAATCCCAAGGTGGATGAACTCACCCTGAAGATTCAGTCAGAAACCGACAAGGCCAAGCGCCAAGCCATGATTTCTGAAGCCTTCAAGATCCACCAAGACGACATCGGCCACCTGCCGCTGCACCAGCAAGCCCTGGCCTGGGGCGTGTCCAAGAAGGTGCAGATCACCCAGCGCGCTGACAACTTCATGCCCTTCCGCTTTATCTCGGTGAAGTAGCTCGGCGCCGCGTTGGCGGCGCCTGCGCGGGCCCCGTGGTGGGCCCGCTGTGTTTGTAGATTGCCTTTGTTGACGATTGCCTGATCAGTGGCTTTGCAGCCCGCCGCTTGCTATGTCCAACCCTATTGCGCGCTGGCTTGACACCGATGTCGGCCACAGCTTCAAGACTTCGCCCGTGGCCATGGTGGCGGCCGCGATTGCGCTGATCTGCGCATTCGCTGCCGCCTTTGCGCCGTGGATTGCGCCGCACAACCCGTTTGATTTGGCCACGCTGGAACTGGGCGACGCCCGCTTGCCGCCGGCCTGGTCTGACGAAGGCACGATCAAGTACCCACTGGGCACTGACGACCAAGGGCGCGACATCTTGTCAGCGCTGATGTATGGCGCGCGCATTTCCCTGGTGGTGGGGGTGATCTCGGTGGTGCTGTCGGTGGTGATCGGCGTGGGCTTGGGCTTGATCGCCGGTTTTCTTGGCGGCTGGATTGATGGCTTGCTGATGCGTCTGTGCGACGTGATGTTGTCTTTCCCGCCCATCTTGATTGCGCTGCTGATTGCCGGCGTGGGCCGTGCCCTGTTTCCCAACGCGCAGGAGTCCTTGGCCTTCGGCGTGTTGATTTTGGCCATCACGCTGACGGGTTGGGTGCAGTACGCCCGAACGGTGCGCGGCACCACGCTGGTAGAGCGCAACAAAGAGTATGTGCAGGCCGCCCGTGTCACTGGCGTGGCGCCTCTGCGCATCATGGTCAAGCATGTGCTGCCCAACGTGATGGGCCCGGTGCTGGTGCTGGCCACCATCCAAGTGGCCACAGCCATCATCACCGAGGCGACGCTGTCCTTTCTGGGCGTGGGCGCGCCGCCCACTTCACCATCGCTGGGCACACTGATCCGCATCGGCAATGACTATTTGTTCTCAGGTGAATGGTGGATCACTGTCTTCCCCGGCCTGATGCTCATCATCATTGCGCTGTCGGTGAACCTGCTGGGCGACTGGTTGCGCGACGCTCTCAACCCCAAACTACGCTAGGGCGCCGCCATGAGCCTGTTGCAAGTCAAAAACTTGGTGGTGGAGTTTCCCAACCGGCGCGGCACACTGCGCGCCTTGGACGACATTTCATTTGAGATTGCGCCCGGCGAAATTCTGGGTGTCGTGGGCGAATCAGGCGCGGGCAAGTCGCTCACTGGCGCGTCCATCATCGGCCTGTTGGAGCCCCCGGGGCGCATTGGCAGCGGCCAAATCCTGCTGGAAGGTCGGCGCATTGACAACCTGCCGTATGAGCAAATGCGCGCCATTCGCGGGCGCCGCATCGGCGCTATTTTTCAAGACCCATTGACCTCGCTGAATCCCTTGTACAGCGTGGGCCGCCAACTCACTGAGACCATCCTGGCGCACCTGCCCGTGTCTGCTGATGAGGCCAAGCAGCGTGCCATCAAGCTGCTGCAAGACACCGGCATTCCGGCCGCCGCCGAGCGCATTGACCACTATCCGCACCAGTTCAGTGGCGGTATGCGTCAGCGAGTGGTGATTGCGCTGGCCTTGGCGGCTGAGCCGCAACTCATCGTGGCCGATGAGCCCACCACGGCCTTGGACGTGTCGATTCAAGCGCAGATCATCACGCTACTCAAAAACATCTGCAAAGAGCGCGGTGCGGCTGTGATGTTGATTACCCATGACATGGGCGTGATTGCCGAAACCTGTGACCGCGTGGCGGTGATGTACGCCGGGCGTATTGCCGAAATCGGCC
Organism: Comamonadaceae bacterium; assembly: GCA_013297985.1. Taxonomy (GTDB): domain Bacteria; phylum Pseudomonadota; class Gammaproteobacteria; order Burkholderiales; family Burkholderiaceae_C; genus JAAFIY01. Next base: position 27,621 of record JAAFIY010000007.1, read on the forward strand.
CAGTGCATGAAGTCATCAACCACCCCGCGCACCCCTACACCGTAGGCTTGATGGCCAGCATTCCCGACATCTTGGTGGAGCGTGAACGCCTGAACCAAATCGATGGCGCCATGCCCCGGCTGAATGCGATTCCCCGGGGCTGTGCCTTCAACCCCCGCTGCCCCAAAGTGCATGAACGCTGCATGCAAGAACGCCCCGATCTGATATCCGCTGGTGTCACCCGTGCAGCCTGTTGGCTGCATGCCGACCGCCCCGCAGACGCTGCGGGCGCAACCACGACCATGGGAGCCGCCGCATGAGCGCCGCCACCATTGAAAACACCGTGGGGTCTGGCAGCCCGGCAGCCACTGTGCCGCTGGTGCAGGCGCAAGACCTGGCCATGATGTTTGATGTCTCTGCGCCCTGGCTCAACCGGGTGCTGGAAGGCAAACCCCGCCAGTTGCTGCATGCGGTTGATGGCGTGAGCTTTGATATCCCTCGCGGCCAAACACTGGCGCTGGTGGGCGAATCCGGCTGCGGCAAAAGCACGGTGGCGCGCTTGCTGGTGGGGCTGTACCGGCCCACCCGCGGCACGATGATTTTTGATGGATCAGACGCTCACAAAACCTTTCAGACGCCGCAAGGCCGGGTGCTGCGCCGACGCATCCAGATGATCTTTCAAGACCCCTACGCCAGCCTGAATCCGCGCTGGTCAGTGGAGTCGATCGTGGCCGAGCCCCTGCTTGAACATGGCCTGCTGCAGCCCGGCCCCGAGCTGAAAGACCGAGTGGGTGAACTGCTTAAGTCAGTGGGCTTGTCGCCACTGGACATGATCAAGTTTCCGCACCAGTTCAGCGGCGGGCAGCGCCAGCGCATCAGCATTGCGCGTGCCTTGGCCACCGAGCCTGACTTTTTGGTCTGTGACGAGCCCACGTCCGCACTAGACGTGTCGGTGCAGGCGCAGGTGCTCAACATCATGAAAGACCTGCAGCGCAAGCAGGGTCTGACCTATCTGTTCATCAGCCACAACCTCGCGGTGGTGCGCCATGTCAGTGACCGCGTCGGCGTGATGTACCTGGGCCGTTTGGTGGAAGTGGCCGACAAGCACACCCTGTTTGCCGCGCCGCGCCATCCGTACACCCGCATGCTGCTGGACGCCATTCCCAAAATGCACGACACCGGGCGCGCCCGCACACCGGTGCAAGGCGAAGTGCCCAATCCGCTGAACCCACCGACGGGTTGCGCCTTTCACCCGCGCTGCCCGCATGCCAATGCGCGCTGCTCAGCCGAGCGGCCCAAGCTGCAAACCATTGGCGGCGTTTCAGTGGCCTGTCACGCGGTGGAGGAAGGGCGCATCGGCACGTAGGTACCAGCGCGCTATCACCGCGCCGTGACCGCGCAGACGACTGCTATCGATTTTATAGCTGCTTGCGCACTATTCACCGGCGGAAGCGGCCAATTGGCTCTGAGCCCGCCCGGCGCTGCGGGTACCGCGCTGATCAAGGGCGATACAGAGACCGGCAGGCACTAAACGGCCGGTCATCAAACACATGGCGCAGCGCGCCCTGGCGCATGAGTTGAACGCCCGCCTGCTCGGCCTGCATGACCGAAAGCCCCCAACGCCTGCGCATCCATTCCACGTAGTCACTGCCGGTGGCGCAACGGCGATGCAGCGCCACGCCGCGTTCGTGCTCGCCCAAGACCAAGCCTTCCACGGCTTCTCCGCGTGCAGCGGCACGCAGCGCCTGGGCAATTTCGCGCTGAGTCTCACTGACCGGTTGCGCTTGGTTGCTGGTGGGATCGTTCAGCACATAAAACAAGTCGGCGTCTTCAAAGTCGTGCTCGCCCACCACGTGAGACATCAGCCCCAGGGCCACCAAGCGCTGTCCCATGCGCACCGCCTCGGCGCGGCCCACCCGCTGGCGCTCGACGATCCAGTCCACCGCTTCGCGGCCCAGAAAGCAGTTTGGGTAGGTGCGCAAACGCCAACGCCGGTCGCGAATATCCAAGCCCGCACCGGCGCTTGTGGCGCCAGGGCCGCTCGTGCGGGGTGCGCGCATCGCCGCACACAAGGCAGCCGCCGCCTCATCCGACAAGCCCGGATTGAGCGCTGGCACCGCAGCCTCAGCCACAGCGGTCTGAATTTGTAGCTCGGCGTGGTGGTTGTCCAGCCAGCGGGCAAAGGCGTCAATGGGCATGGGTCGCGCCATCAGGTAGCCCTGTGCATAGGTCACGCCGCGTTGGTGCAGGTAGTCCCATTGTTCGCGGGTCTCCACCCCTTCTGCGATGAGCGGCACGCCCAATTGGGTGGCCAAGCCAATGATGGCGTCTAGCACCGGGCGGCGCACGGTTTGGCTGTCAATGGTGCGCACAAAGCTCTGGTCGATCTTGATGCGGTCAATGCGCAGCCGCTCTAGTAGCGCCAAGCTGCTCTGGCCGGTGCCAAAGTCGTCCAGCGCGATGCGCCAGCCTGCGTCGCGCAGGCCGCTCAAGGCGTGGGCGGCGCGGCCGTCGACGATGTCGCGCTCAGTCAGCTCAATGAACACATGCATCGCAGGCAAGGTGTCGGGCCGAAACACCTCGGTCAGTCGATGTGCAAAGTCAGCACGCGCCAATTGCCCGGGCGTCACATTGACCGAAAAATACAGTTGCGGATAGCGCCGTGCCAAGCCGCCCAATCGATAGGCGGCGAGGTTCATCACCAGATCAGACATCTCATTGATCAGCCCGCTGCGCTCGGCCTCTTCAATGAACTCACCCGGCGACACCACGCCGCGCTGCGGGTGCTGCCAGCGCATCAAAACTTCGCCACCGACGCAGCGGCCGGTCTGCAGCTCCACGATGGGCTGCACCCAGGGTTCAAACTGCCGCCGCCGCAACCCGCCAGCGATGCGATGCACCAGCCGCGCACGCAACATCACAGAGCGCCACATGCCCAGCACCACCACCGCGCCCAACAGCAGACCCGCCAAGGTCCAAATGGGCAAGCTGGCCAAACTAGAGGCGAGCAGCGCAGATTTGGTCACGTCGGCCGCGACATCAAGCCCATAACGTTCGGAGTGGGCCACCTGGCGCAGCCAGGGCACGGCCAGCTCACGCGTGGTCAGATCAGTACCCAGCAATGACGACAAAGGGCGGCCGTTGGGTGTCAACAGCTCAATCGACACAGTGGCCAAGACCTGACTGAGATCAGGCACTTGTTTCAGCAACTGGGGATCGAGCAGTTGGGTGGTGAATGCGCGCCGGTCCAAATCGGCTTTGAACACCCGCTTGTCCACCATGGGCCGCTCGACCACTAGGCGTGTCTCAATCGTCTGCCGGGTGTACAGGTTGACTTCGCCGCGGGTCTGCTCGCGCATGTCGGGGTCAGCGGCTAGCGGCCCCAGCGGCCCGCACAGGCGCTGGCCGTCGGCACTCATCACCATCACTTGAGTGAGCAACTCCGACTGCAAGCTGTGGCGAACCAAGGCTGCGCTGACTTCGGCGGTGCAAGCGTCGAGCGGGCCTTGCAGGGCGCGGTCTTGCGCCACCGCATCGAGCTCATCGCGTACCTGATCTAGCACCTGCTGGACGGCGACCAAGGCCACCCGGCTGGCTTCGTTTGCACGCGACTGAAAGAAAATGGCCAATCCGGCCGCTACCGCGATCACCGTCGCCAGCGTGCAGGCCGCAATCACCATCAGTGCGCGGCGTCCGCTCAGTGATAGAGGCCGCTGGCGGCGGGTGTCGCTGTCTACTGCGCCCAGATCGGCCATGCTCTCCAGCCAGCGCAACCCACGGCCCCACTGACTGGCCAAGCCGCGCGGGTTGTCTGCAGCGGGCGTTGATGGGGCGTTGCCAGTGGCCATGGGGTGGATGCGTCAGCCGTCCGGCAATTGGTCAACACGCCAAACGCCGCAGGTAGGTCGGACAGCCATCATATCGGCCACAGAGCCCTTACCTTTTGGCCACCAGGCGCCCCTGTGCCGCCCCTAGATCAACCCACTAATGCTACTTAATTGATAGCTACAGGCGTTTGTATATAGGGCGCAGGGTGCTGATCAGGCATAGCGTTTGCTGCGTAGGTTGTCTTTCATGCGCTTGAGCTGTGGCTGCACCTTGGGGCCCAGCTTCAGGGCCACGGCAGTGGCCAGCACATCCACGATCAACAGGTGCAGCAAGCGCGACACCATCGGGCTGTAGCGGTCATAGCCCTCGGGGTGATCTGCAGCCAAATGCACCAGGCCTGCACTGGCCAAAGGAGAGCCACTGGCCGTAATCACGATGGTGGTGGCCCCATTGCGACGGGCAATGTCGCAGGTATCCATCAAGTCGCGGGTGCGCCCTGAATTGCTGATCACCACCACGCAATCCCCCGGGCCCAGCAGCGTGGCGCTCATCACCTGCATGTGGCCGTCGGTGTGGGCAGCAGTGTGCACGCCCAGCCGAAAAAATTTGTGCTGCGCATCCAGCGCCACGATGCCCGAGTTACCCACACCAAAAAACTCAATGCGCCGCCCGTCGGTGCAGGTCTGCGCCAAGGCCTGCACGGCGCGGTCAATCATCACTGTGCTGGCACCGTTGCGATAGCGCAGGAAAGCCGCGACGGCGTTGTCGGTGACCTTCACCATCACCTCGGCGGTTTTGTCATTGGCCGTCACACTGCGGTGCACAAAGGGCACGCCTTCGCTCACGCTGCCCGCCAGCTTGAGCTTGAAGTCACTCAAGCCCGCATAGCCCACGCTGCGGCAAAAGCGCACGACGGTAGGTTTACTCACGTGGGCGCGCTCGGCCAAGGCGCTGATGGGTTCACGCGCAAAGGCGCGGGCGTCGGCCAGCACCAAGCGGCCCACGCGCTGTTCTGCGGGGGCCAGGGTGCTCAGGCCCGCCGCGATTCGGTCTAACAAGGTGCTGCCCGCACCGGCTAGCTCTGCTTCAGGCATCTTCATTCCAGGCATGTCCATCACGGGCCAACAAGGCAGTGGCAGCACCCGGGCCCCAACTGCCAGCGGGATAAGGGCGCGGCGCTTCAGTGCTGGTGCGCCAATGGGCCAGCAGGGGCTCTACCCAGCCCCAAGCGGCTTCTTGCTCATCGCGCCGTACAAACAAATTGAGGCGCCCGGCCAGCACATCCAGCAGCAGGCGTTCGTAGGCGCCCACGCGTTCGGCACCAAAGCGACGGTCGAAGTCCAGATCCAGCCGCACAGGCGACAAAACGCCCGCGCGCTGGGCGCCGCGTTCGTCGCCTTGCGCCATCAGGTGTAATTCGATGCCGTCGCGCGGCTGCAGATGAATCACCAAGCGGTTGGGTGCGGCAGGCCCGGCGGTGGCAAACACGGTGTGGGGCACAGGGCGAAAGTGCACATCAATGCGCGCTTCTCGCCCCGCCAACCGTTTGCCGGTACGCACATAAAAGGGCACGCCCGCCCAGCGCCAGTTGCGCACCTGGGCACGCAAGGCCACAAAGGTCTCGGTGTGGCTGCCTGGGGCCACGCCCGCCTCTTGCGCATAGCCCGGCACCGCGCCACTTGGGCCATGGCCCGCCGCGTACTGCCCGCGCACAGCGTGTTGCAGCAGGGCGTGTTCATCCCAGGGTGCCAGGCTGCGCAGCACCTTGAGCTTTTCGTCGCGAATGGCGTCGGCATCAGCCGAGGTGGGTGGCTCCATGGCCAAGGCGCACAGCAGTTGCAGCGCGTGGTTTTGCACCATGTCACGCAGAGCGCCGGTGCTGTCATAAAAGCCGCCGCGCTGCTCCACACCCAGTTCTTCGGCCAGGGTGATCTGAATCTGCGCAATGTGCTCGCGCCGCCAAAGCGGCTCAAATAGCGTGTTGCCAAAGCGCAGGGCCAGCAAGTTTTGCACCGAGGGCTTGCCCAGGTAGTGGTCAATGCGAAACACCTGGTGCTCGGCAAAGGCGCTGAGCACGGTGTCGTTGATGGCGCGGTTGCTGGCCAAGTCGTGACCCAGGGGCTTTTCAAGGACGATGCGCCATGCGTCATGCCCGCGTGCGCTGGCCGCGCGGCCACCCAGACCCACCGCATCCAGGCGCTGCACCACGGGTGCGAACAAGTTGGGTGCGGTGGCCAGGTACATCACCACCGTGTCGGCCCGGCGGGACAACAGGCTGGCGGCTAAGGCCGGGTAGTCCGCGTCGGTGGACAAGTCCATGCGCTGGTAGTGCAGCAGTTGGGCAAAGCGCGCGAATTCATCGGCGCTGGGTTGCTTGGCGCCCTCCACGCGGCCAAAGCGCTCGGCAATGCGCTGGCGGTATTGATCGTGGGTGAGGTCGTCACGGCCCACGCCAATGATTCGGCCGTTAGCCGGCAGCGTGCCGTGGCGGTGGGCCTGCAACAGGGCGGGCATCAGCTTGCGCCAGGCCAAATCGCCCGTGCCGCCAAACAGGATCAGATCAAATGACATGATGGACAATGTAATTAAGTTTCTAATTTTCATTGGAAGGCGTACCCGTTGTCCACTCGTGACTCGGGTGTTTTCCCGGTTCTTGGGGCTAACCCCAAGTTGGCAGGCGCCCCGCATTGATAGCCTTGAGACTCGTAATTTGGTTACTCGCTCTGGCTCTTTTTGAGACCTGTGCGGGGGCTCCTATCGTCAAGAGGTTTGGAATGTCTGCAATGCGAGAGTCAAAGTTCGGTCGGCATTCGCTGGCTGCGGGTCTGCTGGGAGCCGCTTGGGTATTGAGCGCGCCGCTGGCTTGGGCGCAGGGCCAGGTCAATGTGATCTGCTCCGTGCAGGCCGAGTGGTGCAACCTGATGGCCACCACCTATTCGCGCACCAGCGGCACGCGCGTGAACATGACCATGAAGGGCTCGGGCGAGGCGCTGGCGCAGCTCAACGCCGAACGCGCCAACCCCAAGACCGACATTTGGTTTGGCGGCACCGGTGACCCACATTTGCAAGCTGCCGAGCAAGGCCTGACGCAGGACTACCAAAGCCCATCTCTTAAAGACCTGTATCCGTGGGCGCAAAAGCAGGCCAAGGATTCGGGCTTTCGCACCGTGGGCGTGTACTTGGGGCCGCTGGGTTTTGGCATGAACACCGAGCTGCTGGCCAAAAAGAAGATTGCGGCTCCACAAAGCTGGGCTGATTTGTTGAAACCCGAGCTGCGCAACGAAGTGCAAATGGCCAACCCCGCCAGCAGCGGTACCGCCTACACCATGATCGCCACGCTGGTGCAACTGATGGGCGAGGAAAAGGCCTTTGAATATCTGCGTGCGCTGCATCGCAACGTCAGCACCTACACCCGAAGCGGCACCGGTCCGGTGAAGGCGGCGGCCCGGGGCGAAACCACGGTATCCATCAGCTTCATCCACGACGTGACCACTGAGCAAGTGGGGGGCTTCCCCGTACAAAGCGCGTCGCCATCTGAGGGCACGGGCGCTGAAATTGGTTCTATGAGCATCGTGAAAAACAGCCCCAATGCCGACGCCGCCAAGCGCTTTTACGAATGGGCGCTCACCCCCGGTGCGCAGCAGTTTGGTTTGGCGGCGCGGCAGTTCCAGTTGCCCAGCCACACCAAAACCCCGCTCGATCCGCGCATGCCTGATTTCAAAAAAATCAAGCTCATCAACTACGACTACGCCAAGTACGGCGCCAGCGCCGAGCGCCGCCGCCTGATTGCGCGCTGGGAGCGCGAAGTACAAAACGCGCCCAAGTAAGCACCGCGACGCCGCTGACTGGTTGCATTGGCTTGACCGCCCTGCGCATGCGTTCGCCGCCCATGCCCACCCGTGATGCCCGCGCTTGGCTGTGGGCCTGGGTGGCGGTGGGCCTGCTGGCCTATGTGCTGCTACCTTGGTACATGGTGGCTGACCATGCCGGGCTGACCCAGCTAGGCAAGGTGTGGACTGGCCCCACCGACGGTGGCGAAGCGGCCAATGCCTGGCTGCACATCACCCAGGTGGGGCGCACCTGGCTCTTGTGGGGCGTGGCAGGTTTGGCGGTGGCCGCAGTGGGTTTGGTGCAAAGCGCGGGCCGGGCGCAGGGCGCGTGGCTGGTGGCGGGCGGCTTGCTGGGCCTGAGCGGTTTGCTGGTCAGCGGCTTTGCCATTGGTGCGCGGGGCTGGGCGTTTGAAGGGCTGGGAGCCGCCTTGGGGCCGCTGGCTCTGGGGCAGCCGGGCATGGGCCTGGGGGCGCTGGCCGTGATCACTTCGCTGTTGGTGCTGACAGCGGCTGGCTTGGCTCGGCGCGGCTTTTTCAAAGGTGACGTGTTCGTGGCCGGGGCGGGGCTGGGCTGCGGCGCGCTGTTGCTGACCTTTATCGTCTTTCCCGTCAGCAAGGCCCTGATGGCGGCGTTTTATGCCGAAGACGGCAGCCTGGCCCCCGCCCTGCTGTGGGAGCGTGTGGCCACCGGTCGCAACTTTGGCCTGGGCTGCCTGGCCAGCGCGAGCGGGCGCTGCGGGGTGGCATGGAACACGCTGTTTTTGGGGCTGATGACGGCCGCCAGCACCACCGTGCTGGGCACGCTGATGGCGCTGGCGGCCGAGCGCGGCCCCAAGTCCCTGAACAAACCTTTTTCAGTGATGGCGCTGCTGCCCATCATCACCCCGCCTTTTGTGGTGGGCCTGGGGCTGATCTTGCTGTTTGGCCGCGCGGGCCTGGCCAACCAGTTCTTGGAATGGGCCTTTGGCATCCCGCCCACCCGTTGGTTTTACGGCTGGTTTGGGGTGTGGGTGGCGCAGACGTTTGCTTTTACGCCCATCGCGTTTCTCATCATGCGCGGCGTGGTGCAGGGCGTGGGCCCCAGCCTGGAAGAAGCGGCGCAAACCTTGGGTGCCAGCCGCTGGCAGACCTTTCGCACGGTGACGCTGCCGCTGCTCAAACCCGGGCTGGCCAATGCCTTTTTGGTGGGCTTTATTGAAAGCATGGCCGACTTTGGCAACCCCATCGTGGTGGGCGGACAGTTTTCGGTGCTGTCCACCGAGATCTTTTTTGCCATCGTGGGCGCGCAATACGACCAGGGTCGCGCCGCGTCGCTGGCGTGGATCCTCACCTTCTTCGCACTCACGGTGTTTGCACTGCAGCGGGCCTTGTTGGCGCGGCAGAACTTCACCACCGTATCGGGCAAGGGTGACGCGGGCGTGGCCATGCCCTTGCCCGATGGGGTGCGGCGCTTGGTGTGGGGCACCGTGGGGCCATGGATGCTGTTCACCTTGGTGGTGTACGCGTTTGCGTTCGCAGGCGGGTTTGTGAAGATTTGGGGGCGCGACTACACGCCCACGCTGCGGCACTTCATCACCGCGTTTTCGCTCGAATGGGGGCCCAATGGCTTGCTGTGGACGGGCGCGGCGTGGAACAGCTTCATCAACACGATTCAGCTCGCGGCCATTGCCGCGCCGCTCACCGCCACGCTGGGCCTGTTGATTGCGTGGCTGCTGGCGCGCACCGAATTTCGCGGCCAAAACGCGTTTGAGTTTTCGGCCCTACTGGCGTTTGCCATACCCGGCACCGTGCTGGGGGTGAGCTACATCCTGGCGTTTAACGTGCCGCCGATTGAACTCACCGGCACCGGCATCGTGATCGTGCTGTGCTTTATGTTTCGCAACCTCCCCGTGGGCGTGCGGGCGGGCACGGCGGCTTTCAAGCAGCTCGACCGGTCATTGGATGAGGCATCCATGATGCTGCGCGCGGGCAGCGTGCAAACGCTGCGCCATGTGGTGCTGCCGCTGCTCAAACCCGCACTGGTGGCGGCGCTGGTGTATAGCTTTGTGCGGGCAGTCACCACCGTCAGCGCGGTGATCTTTTTGGTCACGGCTGAATACGACTTGGCCACCACCTACATCATCGGCCGCGTGGGCAATGGCGACTACGGTGTGGCGCTGGCGTATTGCACGGTGCTGATCGTGCTGATGTCGGCGGTGACTGCGCTGATCCAGTGGGCGGTGGGTGAACGCCGCCTGGGCCGCCGCGGTGTGGGCGCGGGCGGCGCACCGGCTGCCGGGCATTGAGGCACCTGCCAATGGCCCTGAACAAATTAGCCGATTGCGCCCGTAAAACCTGCGCAAGCAGCTACAAAAATAATAGCAATCAGGGTTTGCAGGCCCTGTGTGTGGAAGGCAGGCCTATATGAGCGACACCCCCGGCATTGAGTTTCGCAACGTCACCAAGCGCTATGGCCGCGGGGCCGATGCGCCGCTGGCGGTCAAGGGCATCAGCTTCGTGGTGCCGCAGGGCACGCTCACCACCATCTTGGGGCCGTCGGGCTGCGGCAAAACCACCACCTTGCGCATGATTGCCGGGCTGGAATCGGCCAGCTCGGGGCAAATATTCATTGCTGGGCGCGATGTGACCACGCTGGGCCCTGCAGAGCGCAATGTCAGCCTGGTGTTTCAGAACTACGCGCTGTTTCCGCACATGGATGTGCTGGCCAATGTGATGTATGGCCTGAAGATGTCGCGCGCGCCCGATGCATCAGCCCGCCCGCGCGCCCAAGCCGCCTTGAAGAGCGTTGGCCTGGTGGGTTTTGATAATCGCTTGCCTGCTGCACTGTCCGGCGGCCAACAGCAACGGGTGGCCCTGGCCCGTGCGCTGGTGCTAGAGCCGGCGGTGCTGCTGTTTGATGAGCCGCTGTCTAACCTAGACGCCCGGCTGCGCCGCGAAATGCGCGAAGAAATCCGCAGCCTGCAGCAGCGCCTGCAGCTCACCGTGGCCTATGTCACGCACGACCAAAGCGAAGCCCTGGCCGTCAGCGACCAAATCATCGTGATGGACCACGGTGTGATCGCGCAGGCTGGTTCGCCGCGCAGTTTGTACGAATCGCCCACCAGTGCCTTTGTGGCCGGTTTCATGGGCGAGGCCATGCTGTTTGACGGCGTGGCCGATGCCAGCGGCGCTGTCACCGTGGGGCCGCTCGCCGTACCTGCGCGGGCAGACCGCACCCGAGTGGCCGCAGGTGCGGTAAAGGTGGCGGTGCGGCCCGAGGCCTGGCGCATCGCCGATCAGCCCAGCGCGCAGGCCCTGGCGGCCAGCTTGGTGAAAAGCGCCTACCTGGGCCACAGCTACGAACTCACCTGGCGCACCGCCTTGGGCGACATCTTGGTGATTGCGCCGCATCTGGCCGCGCCGCCTGCGGTGGGCAGTGCTGCGCATTTGACGCTGGCCGACCAGGGCGTGTCGGTGGTCAGTGCCACCTGAGAGCGCGGCGGGATCGTTTGGGTTTCGATACCCCGCAGCGCTGCGGGACAGCCACAATTCAGTTTATGAATCAGCTCGACGCCCTCAAACAGCACACCACCGTGGTGGCCGACACCGGCGACTTTGCACAACTGGCGCAATACCAGCCGCAAGACGCCACCACCAACCCGTCGCTCATCTTGAAGGCGGTGCAAAAGCCCGACTACGCGCCGCTCATGCAGCAGGTGGTGCAGCGCTTTAGCAGCCGCGCCATGGACGAGCAGGTAGATCGCCTGCTGGTGCGCTTTGGCTGCGAAATTCTGGCGGTGATTCCTGGGCGCGTCAGCACCGAAATTGACGCCCGCCTCAGCTTTGATGCCAATGCCACCATCACCCGGGCGGAGCGAGTCATTGAGCTCTACCAAGCCGAAGGCATTGACACCACCCGCGTGCTCATCAAAATTGCCAGCACTTGGGAAGGCATCCAAGCTGCCGCCGCTTTAGAGCGTCGCGGCATCACCACCAACCTCACTTTGCTGTTTGCGTTTTGCCAGGCGGTGGCCTGCGCCCAAGTCCGAGTGCGCCTGATCTCGCCTTTTGTGGGCCGCATCTACGACTGGCACAAGAAGGCCGCAGGCAGCACCTGGGTAGAAGCTGAGCGTGCAGGCGCCAATGACCCTGGCGTGCAATCGGTGCGCCGCATTTTTGAGCACTACAAGCACTTTGGCGTGGCCACGCAGGTGATGGGTGCGAGCTTTCGCAACTTGGGCCAGATTACCGCGTTAGCAGGGTGCGATCTGCTCACCATCGCCCCCGATTTGTTGGCGCAAATGGCGGCCAGCAACCAGCGTGTGCCCAAAGCCTTGGACGCCGATGCTGCCCGCGCGCTGCCGCTGGAGCCCGTCACGCTGGACGAAGCCGCATTCCGCTACGCGCTCAATGACGACGCCATGGCCACCGACAAGCTCGCTGAAGGCATTCGCGCCTTTGCGGCCGACACCGTCAAGCTCGAAGCCTTGATGCGCGCTGCTGCATGAGCCCTGCAATCCCGCCATTTGGCCCACACACGCCGCAGTGGGGGGCCTTGCAAGCGCACTTTGCGCAAGTGGCGCCGCTTGGCCGCATCGACGTGCGCGCCGCCTTCGCAGCCGACCCCCAGCGCTTTGACCGCTTTAGCCAAAGTGCGGCTGGCCTGCGGGTCGATGCATCCAAGCAATGGCTGCTGCCTGAGACCCAAGCGCTGCTGCTGGATTTGGCGCAAGCGGTGGCTTTGGGTGCTGCCCTACAGCGCGTGTGGCGCGGCGAGCTGGCCAACCCCACCGAAGGCCGAGCGGTAGGCCACCTGTGGCAGCGGGTGCTGACGCCTGAGGAATGGGCCCGCGTGGGCACGCCCACCGCGCTCCAAGCCGAATCGGCTGCATCCGCCCAAATGACGGCGCAAGCAGCTATTAAAAACATAGCAAATGATGATTTAACGCCTGCTGCGCTTGCGGCCATTGCCCGCGCCCAAGCGCAGCGCCGCGAGGTGCTGGCACTGGCTGAAGCGTGGCGTACCCGCAGCGGCTTCACCGACGTCATCCACATCGGCATTGGCGGCTCAGACCTGGGCCCGCAGATGGTGGTGAAGGCGCTGGCCGGTGCGCAAGTTGCGCCCACAGCCCTGAACGTGCATTGGGTGGGCAATGTCGATGGCCATGAGCTGGCGGGCGCCCTGGCCCGCTGCAAACCACACAGCACCTTGTTGGTGGTGGCCAGCAAAACCTTCACCACCGCTGAGACGCTGCGCAACCTGCATTCAGCCCTGCAGTGGCTGCAAGACGGCGTGGGCGCTTCGCGGGCCGCAGCGCAATGGGTGGCCATTACGGCTCACCCGGCCAATGCGCGCGCTCATGGGGCGCAGCAGGTGTTGAGCTTTGACGAAAGCGTGGGTGGGCGCACTTCGGTGTGGAGCGCCATTGGCTTTGTGGTGGCCCTGGTGCTGGGGCCGGCCGCCTTTGTGCAGCTGTTGGCGGGCGCCAGCGCCATGGATGCGCATGCATTGCAAGCGCCGCCTGCGCACAACCTGCCGCTGCGTCTGGGCCTGCTGGATGTGTGGCTGCGCAGCCTTTGCGGGCTGCCCACCCGCTGCGTCGCGCCGTACCACAGCGCCCTGGGCCGCTTGCCCGCCTACCTGCAGCAGTTGGAGATGGAAAGCGGCGGCAAAGGCGTTGATCTGAAGGGTGAGCCCCTGCGCGCACCTAGCTCCGCCGTGGTTTGGGGTGAGCCGGGCACCAATGCACAGCATGCGTTTTTTCAGATGCTGCACCAGGGCACCGATGTGGTGCCGGTGGAATTCATTGTGGTGGCGCAAGCCAGCCACAGCTTGCATGCCGAACACCATCAGGCGCTGTTGGCCAATGCGCTGGCCCAGTCGCAGGCCTTACTGCGCGGCAGTGCCCACGTCGACGGGCATCGGCACTTTGAAGGCAACCGGCCCAGCACCACCCTCGTGCTGCCGCAGTTGGATGCGTGGCATTTGGGCGCGCTGATTGCGCTGTATGAGCATCGCGTCATCGTGGCCGCCGCCGTGTGGGGCATCAACCCTTTTGATCAGTTTGGCGTAGAGCTGGGCAAGGTGCTGGCGCGCGATCTGCAGCCCCGGCTTGCAAACGGCGATGCGCAGGGCCTGGACGCCTCGACCGCCGGTCTGCTGGGCTGGCTACGCAGCGCCTAGGCGCGGCTTGGGGCGGGCCATGGTCATGCGCATTTGTATTTGTTTTCCGCCCGACCAAGGGGCCGAGCGTTGGGCCCAGGCGCTGGCAGCTGCTCCAGAGCTGCAGCCTTGGCAGCCCCAGGTGGAGGTGTGGAAAGCTGATCCCAAGGACGCGGCTGAGTCGGCCGACTACGCCCTTGTTTGGCGCGCCCCACAAGCCTTCTTTGATGCCCAGCCGCTGCTCAAAGGCATCTTTACGGCTGGGGCTGGCGTGGATGCGTTGAGCGGCTTGCGCTTGCCCCCTGCCGCCACGCTGGTGCGCTTGGTTGACGCGGGCATGGCCAGCCAGATGGCCGACCACGCGCTGTGGGCGGTGCTGCACCATCAGCGCCGGATGGACGCCTACCAGGCGCAGGCGCGCAGCGGCCAGTGGCAGCCACATCCGCCCGAGGACAAGGCCGATTGGCCCGTGGGTGTCTTGGGCTTTGGCGTACTGGGCCAGGCGGTGGCCCAAGCCTTGGCGCAGCGCGGCTTTGCGGTGCGGGCATGGGCGCGAACGCCACGTGAGGACGCAGTGCCTGCCGGTTTGACCGACGCGGTCTACGCGGGCGAATCCGGTTTGGTCGAGCTGCTGCAAGCCAGCCGGGTGCTGATCTGCCTGCTGCCACTCACGCCGCAGACTCGGGGCCTGCTCGACAAAGCGCGTTTGGGCGCGTTGAAGCCCGGTGCTTTGCTGGTGAACTTGGCGCGTGGCGGCCATGTGGTGCAGGCCGATTTGATGGCTGCGCTGGATGACCCCGCCCACCCGCTGACTGCAGCGGTGCTGGATGTGTGCGAACCCGAACCCGCACCACCCGAGCACCCCTTTTGGCACCACCCGCGCATCGTCCTGACGCCGCACATCGCAGCCGCGACCTTGCGCGCGGAATCGGTGGCGCAAATCGCCCAAGGCATTTCAGCTCTGCAACGCGGCGAGCGCCCCAGCGGTTGGGTGCCGCCGCAGCGGGGCTACTGACACCTTTACACCCCTACACCTCAAACCTCACGCCTCACACCGCAGCGCCACAGCGCCACAGCGCCACAGCGCCACAGCGCATACTGTGGGCAGCTTCGGTACAGCTTTTCCACTCAGTCCCGCCCATGTCCATCCCTGCGCCCCCAAGCGGCCACACCGAGCCAGACCCGCACGCTCCTGCGGCCTATCGCTTCACTGATTCAGCCTATGTGCCGCTGGCTGACAAACTGTCTGAGTTACGCGCCCGAATCGATGGGCTCGACGAGCAGATCGTGGCCCTGTTGGCGCAGCGAGCTGCTTGTGCCAAGGATGCCGCTCGCTTTAAGTCTTCGCTGGCCCAGGTGCGAGCGCAAGCGCGTCAGCAGCAGGTGTTAGACCATGTGCGCGAGCTCGCCACCCAGCACAACCCAGGGCTCGACGGCTTTGAAGACGTGGTGGAGCAAACCTATCGGACCCTGGTGAGCGGCTTGGTAGACGCACAGGGACGCTTACACCCAAAGCTCATACCGATCTAGCGGCCAAAGCCGCCGTCGCACCCCACCCCACAGCCGGTGGCGGGGCGCTGCCAGGTGCTGCAGCGCGTTTCAACACAGTAGACCGAACCCGGGGACAACCCTAGTGGCCGCAGGCTTACTGCATGCAACAATGCATACGTTAACGCGTGGATTGTGACTCCGGTCCATGTTCTCGCTAACGCATGCGCCCATGACCTCTGCACCCCTCACCACCCCTTTTGCGCCCTTGGCTGTCGCATCGCTCGAGGCGCTCGGCACCATTGGCAGCGGCTTGGTGCGGCCTGAATGCGTACTGGCTACCGCAGGGGGGGACTTCTTTACCGCCGACTGGCGCGGTGGGGTGGCCCATCGAAAGCCGGACGGCAGGGAAGCGCTGTACCTGGGGCGCACGTCGGACGCCCAGCCCCTGCGGCCCAACGGCATTGCGTTGCTGGCCGACGGCAGTTTTTTGCTGGCGCATTTGGGTGACACCGCCGGTGGTGTTTATCGCTTGCAGCGCGATGGCACCACCACGCCCTGGCTGATGGCGGTAGACGGGTTGGATCTGCCGCCCAGCAACTTTGTGTTGCCCGATGCGCTGGGCCGAACTTGGATCACCGTCAGCACCCGCCAGCAGCCTCGTGCGGCGGCTTACCGCAGCGATGTGGCAGACGGCTTTATCGTTTGTGTGCAGCCCAACGGGCGGGCCGCCGTGGTGGCCGATGGCCTGGGCTACACCAATGAAGTGGCGCTGCATCCGTCAGGCCAATGGCTGTATGTGAATGAGACTTTTGCACGGCGCTTGTCTCGCTTTGCCCTGCGCAGCGACGGCCGCCTAGGCGTGCGAGAAACCGTCACCACCTTTGGCGAAGGCACCTTTCCCGATGGCTTGGCGTTTGACGAAGAAGGCCACGCCTGGGTGGTCAGCATCGTCAGCAACCGCCTGATTCGCGTCGCGCCTGACGGCACCCCCACGCTGTGGCTGCAAGACGTTGATGCAGAGCATCTGGCCTGGGTAGAAGACGCCTACCGCAGCCACAGCATGGGTCGGCCGCATCTAGACCGGCAAACCAGCCGCGTACTGCGCAACATCTCCAGCATCGCGTTTACCGGCACAGACCGGCGCACCGCCGTCTTGGGTTGCCTGCTGGGCGACACGCTGGCCACTTTGCGCTTGCCCGCAGCAGGCGTGCGCCCTGTTCATTGGGAGTATTCATGACCACGCCGCAGTCAGCGCCCACCGTATCGCTGGTCGACGCCGCCTATGAGCAAGTGCGTCGCCGCTTGCTGGATAACGTGTGGCCACCCGGCCACCGCGCTCTTGAGCAAGAGGTCGCACTGGCCTTGGGCATGAGCCGGACGCCAGTGCGCGAAGCGCTCATCCGGCTGCAGAACGAAGGCTTGGTGGAACTGGTACCGCGCCACGGTATGCGGGTGCTGCCTTTGTCTGCGGCCGACATGCGCGAGATCTATGAAATCTTGACCGCCCTTGAAAGTGTGGCCGCCTTCCGACTGGCTCAGCGCAAACCCACCAAGGGCGAACTGGCCCCACTGATTGACGCCACCCGCGCCATGGATCGGGCTTTGAAGGCCGGCGACCTGGATGCCTGGGCCGCTGCCGACGAACAGTTTCACGCGCAGCTCATTGACCTAGCAGGCAACCGGCAACTGCAAGCCACAGTGATGAACTACTGGGACCGTGCCCACCGCGCCCGCATGTTCACTTTGCGCCTGCGGCCCAAGCCGGTGAACTCCACCAAAGAGCACATGGCGATGGTGGATCGCCTGTTGAGCGGTGATGCCGATGGCGTCGCGCAGGTGGTGCGCGAACACCGCGAACGCGCCAGCCGCGAATTGCTGGCCATCTTTGACCAATACCGCTTGTCACAAGTATGAAAAGCACCTCTGGCTACCGCATTGCCGTGCTGCCCGGCGACGGCATTGGAACTGAAGTGGCCGCTGCGGGTGTGGCGGTCTTGAACGCCCTGGCCCCGCGCATCGGCCGCCAGTTTGAGTTGCAACACCACCCCGCAGGTGCGCAGCACTACCTGGACGCGGGGGTGGCACTGCCCACAGCCACCCTTGATGCCTGCCGCGCAGCAGACGCCATTTTGTTTGGCGCCATGGGTCTGCCCCATGTACGCAGCGCCGATGGCACCGAAATCATTCCGCAGTTGGACATTCGCTTTGCGCTGGACCTGTACGCAGGTGTGCGGCCCATCCGCACCTTTGCGGGCTTGCCTTCGCCGCTGGGCGACCCGCGCGCCGCGCAGATTGATTTGGTGTTGGTGCGCGAAAGCACCGAAGGCCTCTTCTACGCCCGAGGCCGTGGCGTGGTCGAGGGCGATGCCGTGCTGGACACCATGAAGATCACCCGCGCGGGTACCGCCCGCGTGTGTGACTTTGCTTTGAACCTGGCGCAACAGCGCAAAGCGCGCGGCAAGCGCGGCCATGTCACCAGCGTCGACAAAGCCAATGTCTTTGCGTCTATGGCGTTTTGGCGGGCCATCTTCGCCGAGCGCGCCAAGGCCTTCCCCGAGCTCAGCACAGAAGATGCCTATGTCGATGCCATGGCGCTTAACTTGGTCATGAAGCCCTGGGCCTACGACGTCTTGGTCACTGAAAACATGTTCGGCGATATCTTGTCGGACCTGATTGCCGCCTTGGCCGGTGGCATGGGCATGGCCCCGTCGGCTGACATTGGCGACCGCTACGCGCTATTCCAGCCCGCACACGGAACGGCACCCGACATTGCAGGCCAGGGCATCGCCAACCCCACCGCCATGCTCTTGTCGGTGGCCATGATGCTGGACTGGTTGGGACATCGCGACAGTGACTTGGCACTGACCGATGGCGCCCGTGCCCTTGAGCGTGCGGTAGAGCGCACCTTTGCCGACGGCGCAGCCCGCCCGCGTGAATTTGGCGGCAGCAGCGGCACCGCAGACATCACCCGCGCGGTGATCGAAAGGCTGTAGTCATGACGGCTCGCGTCGCTGTCGTTGGGGCGGGCTACTTTGCCCCTTTTCACCTGCAAGGCTGGGCAGAGGCTGGCGCGCAGGTCGTGGCGATCTGCGACCTAGATAGAGCCAAGGCGCAGTCTCTAGCTGAAAAGTTTGCTATCAAAAATGTATTTGTCAGCGCAGATGAGATGCTGGCAGCTAGCGCGTGTGAGGTGGTGGACGTGGTGCTGGCCCCACAAGCCCAAGCGCCTGTGGTGTTGGCTGCCCTGCAGGCGGGGCGAACGGTGATTTGCCAAAAACCCTTCGGGCGCGATTGGGCTGAGGCACAGAGCATGACTGCCGCCGCGCAAGCGGCTGGCACCGCGCTGGTGGTGCACGAAAACTTCCGCTTCACGCCCTGGTTTCGTGAATGCCACCGTTTGATTGATGCGGGCTTCTTTGGCCGCTTGCATGGCATGACTTTTCGGCTGCGGCCGGGCGATGGCCAGGGGCCTGCAGCCTACCTGGATCGCCAGCCCTACTTTCAGCAGATGCCGCAATTTTTGGTGCGTGAGACGGCGGTGCACTTTATTGACACCTTTCGCTATCTGATGGGTGAAGTGCGCGCCGTGACTGCGCGGCTGCGCCGCTTGAACCCGGTCATTGCGGGCGAAGACGCCGCGCTCATCGTGTTTGAGTTTGACGACGACCGCAGCGCCTTGTTTGACGGCAACCGGCTCAACGACCACGTCGCCAACGATCCGCGCCGCACCATGGGTGAGATGTGGCTCGAAGGTGAACGCGGCGTGCTGCGCCTAGACGGTGAGGCCCGCCTGTGGTTCAAGCCGCATCGCGGCAGCGAAACCGAGCATGCCTATGACCGGGGCACTTCAGCCGCATTCGGCGGCGCTTGCACTGCGCTGCAGGCGCATGTGCTGGCCCACCTTGCACACGGCGCGCCGCTTGAGAACACCGCCACTGACTACTTGGCCAACCTGCGGGTGCAGGCCGCCATCTACCACTCACACGCTGTTGGGTCGCGCGTGTTGATGGACCGTTTTGACCCGCACACATCCCGTTCGTGAAGGAGACACCACCATGACGTTCATCAAAACCTGCCTGGGCGCGGCTGCCGCTTTGTTGATTGCGGCCAGCGCCCAGGCGCAGACCACACTCAAATTCAGCCACACCGATCAGCAAGCAGGCGCGCGCCAAGCCGCTGCGCAAATCTTTGCCCGCAAGGTCGAAGAGCTCACCCAGGGCCGCTATCGGGTTCAGGTGTTTTGTTGCTCGCAGTTGGGCAATGACCCCAAGAACATTGAGCAACTGGCCTTGGGTGGGATTGATTTCACCGTGTCGGCCACCGGCTCGTATGCGCCGCATGTACCCAGCCTCAACCTCACGATGATGCCGTTCTTGGTGGATAGCTACGCACAGGGCTGGAAGCTCTACGACACCAGCCCGTGGTTGAAGGCGCAGTTTGACAAAGCGCCCGCCAAAGGTTTTCGCTTCTTGGCGACTTGGGAGGCAGGCTTTCGCAGCATGACCACCAAAGAGCCGCTCAACTCACCCGACGACGCCAAGGGCAAGAAGCTGCGCACATTCCCCAACGAAATGATGCGGTGGACGCTGGAAGCCATGGGTTTCAACATCCAGATCATGCCCTTGCCCGAGGTGTACCTGGGCATTCAGCAAGGTGCAGTCAGCGGGCAAGAAAACCCCATCGACACCATCTTCTCCAACAAGTTCTTTGAAGTCGCACCGCACCTGACGCTGACCAACCACGTCTACAGCCCGCTGCCGCTGGCCATCAGTGAAAAAACCTGGGTGAAGTTGTCCGCAGCCGATCAAAAAGCCATCACTGAGGCCGCGCAGATTGCGGGCAAGTTCAGCCGCGAAATGATCGCGGGCAACGACGACAACCAGCTCAAGGAAATGGCGTCCAAGGGCGCCAAGATCAACGCCAAACCCAATGTGGCGGCATTCCGTACCGCTGTGCAGCCGGTGTATGGCAAGGCGCGCGACAAGTACGGTGCTGACGTGGACGCGTTCTTGAAAGACGCCGAAGCGGTGCGCAAAACCGTCAAGTAAAGCCAGCCATGGTTACGCAAGCTCCGCTTCTGGCGCCCGCAGCGCCCGCACCCTTGCCCATCCGAGGACTAGGTCGCTTGGTGGATTGGGCAGTGATCGCTATTGGCGCGTCGATGGCCACCTTGGTGTTCACCAATGTGGGCTTGCGCGTCATTGGCAAAGACCTGGCCTGGGTGACCGAGCTGGGCGAGCTGCTGATGGTGTGGGTCACCTTCTTGGGTGGGGCCTGCGCAGCGCAGCGCGGCGCGCACATGACGATCACCGAGTTCATCGACAAGTTGGCTCCAGCCAAAAGACGCTGGGCCGATGCGGCAGTGCAGGGCCTGTGCCTGGGCATGCTGCTGATCTTGGTTCGCTATGGGTGGTCGTTGGTCAGTACCAATTGGGACAACCAGCTGACAGTGCTGGAATGGCCGATGGCGGTGCAGTACATGGGCATGGCGGTGGGCTGCACCCTAATGGCCGTGTTTGTGGCCTTTGATGTCTGGCAAATCTTGCGCGGCGTGGCCCGCGAACACCGTTATCCCGCAGGGGACTGAGATGCTGGCCCTCGTTCTATTTGGTATTTTCTTTGCCATTGCCTTGGCGGGTGTGCCGCTGCTGTATGCCATTTTGATCACCACCGTGGGCGTGATCTGGCTGAACGGTCTGACCCACCCGTTGGAGACGATCTTCTTGTCTTTCATCGGCGGCGTGGAGCCTTTCATCTTGATGGCGGTGCCGCTGTTCATGTTTGCCGGTGAACTGCTGGCGCAAGGCGGCGTGGGCCAGCGCATCGTGGCCTTTGCGCGGGTGTTGTTTGGCTGGTTGCCTGGCGGCCTGGGCGTGGTCACGGTGGCCAGCTGCACCTTGTTTGGCGGGGTATCGGGCTCGGCCATCGCCGACACAGCGGCGATTGGTTCACTGGTGATCCCCGCCATGATTGCGCGGGGCTACTCGCGCGGCTTTGCTGCGGCGTTGGTCGCGGTGGCGGGCACCATTGCCTTGCTGATGCCGCTGTCCATTCCGTTCTTGGTGTACGCCTTCATCAGTGGCGTATCGATGCGCAGCTTGTCGATGGCGGGCCTGATCCCCGCATTTCTCACCGCCCTAGCGCTGATCGCCGTGTGCATTTGGCACGGCAAGCGCAGCGGCTGCGACAACGGTGACGAGCGTTCCTCTCCCGCGCAAATTTGGGCGGCTGCCAAAGACGCGGGACCTGCCCTGTTGATGCCCGTGATCATCATCGGCGGCATCTGGAGCGGCGTCTTCACCCCCAGCGAATCCGCAGCGATTGCGGTGGCCTATGGCTTGGGGGTGTCGCTGTTTTGGTACCACGATATGTCTTGGCGCCGCGTTCCGCAACTCTTGCTTAATGCCTTCATCACCAGCGCGACGGTGATGTTGGTGATTGGCGCCACGGGCGCTATGGCGTGGCTGATCACTGTGGAGCAAGTCGCGCAGCAAATGGCAGACTGGATTGGCCTGTTCGCCAAAGAGCCGTGGATGTTTTTGCTGCTGTTCAACATCTGCCTGCTGCTTTTGGGCATCTTCATTGAGCCGCTACCGGCCATGCTGCTGGCTGCGCCGCTGTTCTTGCCGCTGGCTAAGCACTTCCAACTCGACATGGTGCATGTGGGCGTTCTGATGACTGCGAATTTGGCCATTGCGCTATACACACCACCGGTGGGTGGTACGCTTTTTGTAGCAGCCAAGCTGGCCAAGGCCGGTATTGGCGAAATCACGCGGGCGCTGTGGCCTTTGATGGCGGCCACCGTCACCATCGTGATGGTGGTGACCTACATCCCCGAGCTGTCGCTGTGGCTGCCCCGATTGATTCAGTCTTGGTGATCTCTTGATACAAGCCTTGGTGGTTGAATTTCGAATCAAGCCCGCACAGGTGGACGCGTTTGCGGCAGCCATCATCGACAACGCCCGTGCCTCGCGCGAGACCGAAGCGGGCTGTCGCCAGTTTGATGTGTGCCGCGATCCTGCCAACCCCGCGCTGTTTTTTTTGTATGAGCTGTACGACGACGAAGCTGCGATACAAACGCACCTTTGCTCGCCGCATTTCCTACAGATGAACGCACTCACCGCTGACTGGGTTGAAAGCAAAACCGTCTGGCGCTACGCCCGTGTAGCGCCATGACGCTGCTGCTGGGCTGCATTGCCGACGACTTCACCGGCGCCACTGATCTGGCCAACAACCTGGTGCGTGCAGGCATGCGCACCGTGCAGACCATTGGCGTGCCTGGCCGTGATGACCTGGCCGACGCGCAAGCGGTGGTAGTGGCACTTAAGTCACGCACCGCACCCGTCGCAGAAGCGATTGAGCAGTCGTTGGCGGCATGCAGGTGGTTGCGCACACGCGGGGCGCAGCAGATTTACTTCAAGGTGTGCTCCACCTTTGATTCCACGGCGCAAGGCAATATCGGCCCGGTGGCTGAAGCTTTGATGGCGGAGCTGGGCGCTGGCTTTGCCATCGTCACCCCGGCGTTTCCTGAGAATGGCCGCACGGTGTTCAAAGGGCATTTGTTTGTGGGCGACGTGCTGCTGTCCGACAGCCCCATGCGCCACCACCCGCTCACGCCCATGACCGACGCCAACCTGGTTCGGGTGATGCAGGCGCAGTGCCAGCGCGAGCGAGTGGGCTTGATCGCGCATGGCACGGTGGCAGCCGGTGTGCGGGCCGTGCGCGAGCGCATGGCCGATCTGCAAGAGCAGGGGGTGCTCTTTGGCGTGGCAGACGCACTGGGCGACGACGATTTGCACACGCTGGCCGCTGCCGGGCAGGGCCAGTTGCTGTGTGTGGCGGGCTCTGGCCTGGCCATCGGCATCCCGACGCTGCACGGTCTGGCGCCCAGCCCGCAAGCCGCGCAGTTACCTGCGCCGCGTGGTGCGCTGGCGGTGGTGTCGGGCAGCTGCTCGGCACAGACCAATGCCCAAGTGGCGCATTTCATCGCCCAGGGCGGCGCTGCGTTTGCCATCGACCCCCTGCGCATCGTGGCAGGCGAAGACCTGGCCCAGCAAGCACTGGCCTGGGCCACGCCGCGCCTGGGGGCGCAACCGGTGCTGGTGTACGCCACGGCGGAAGCGGCAGCGGTGCGCGAAGTGCAGGCCCGCCTGGGTGCGCAGCGCGCGGGCATGTTGGTGGAAGACACCTTGGCTCGCGTGGCGCAAGGCTTGGTGGGTGCGGGCGTGGGGCAGTTGTTGGTGGCAGGCGGCGAAACGTCTGGCGCCTGCGTGCAGCGTCTGGGTATCAAGCAACTGCGCATCGGGCCGCAAATTGATCCGGGTGTGCCTTGGTGCTACGCGCCTCATGCAGGTGGGCTGCATCTGGCGTTGAAGTCAGGCAACTTTGGCGGGGTGGAGATGTTCCGCCGTGCCTTCTCGCTGCTGGCCTGAGCCGTCAGTACACCCACGGGGGTCGAGCGCACTTGAGATGTGCTCGAATGTGCGTTTGGTTTTTCTTGACCCCGAGCGCGCCATGTCTCATTCCATCACCCGTCGGCAGTTTCATCGCACAACCTTTGGCCTGACGGCTGCAAGCGCCATCGGCGTACCGCTGTTGGCCCCTACATCGGCCTATGCCCAGGGCGACTACCCCGCGCGGCCCATTCGCGTGATCGTGCCTTTTGCGGCGGGCTCCACGCCGGATGCTTTCATCCGCAGCCTGCAAGAGCGCCTGGGCCAAGCGCTGCGCCAGCCGCTGGTGATTGAAAACAGGGTGGGCGCGGGCGGTAATGTGGGCACCGACGCGATTGCCAAGGCCACGCCTGACGGCTACACCATCGGCGTGTCGATTACCGGGCCGCTGGTCAACAACACGGTGCTGTTCAAGCGCTTGCCGTATGACCCGTTTCGCGACCTGGCACCCATCAGCTTTGGCGTGCACCAACCCAATGTGCTGGCGGTGAATGCATCGCTGGGTGCCAACACGCTCAAAGAACTCTTGGACCTGCTGCGCGCCAACCCTGGCAAATACAACTACGCCAGCATTGGTGCGGGCAGCTTGTCGCACCTGAGCATGGAGCTCATCAAGATTCGCACCAACAGCTTTGTGGTGCACATTCCCTACACGTCCTCACCCGCTGCCGTGACCGCGTTGCTGCAGGGTGATGTGCAGATGGCGTCGCTGGCTCCGCTGGCAGTCATGCCGCATGTGCAAAGTGGCCGCTTGCGGGCCTTGGCCGTGAGCACAGCCAAGCGTGTACCGCAGTTGCCCAACTTGCCCACCCTGGGCGAAGGCGGCATCAAAGACGCCGACGGCACGGCGTGGATCGGCGTTGTAGCCCCATCTGCGACACCTGCGCCCATCATCGAACGCCTGAACCGTGAGTTTGTGGCCGCGCTGCGTGACCCCGCCGTGGTGGAGCGCTTGCGCAATCAGTACATGGATCCGCAGCCCAGCACCCCGGCTGAGTTCACCGCCTTCATGCGGGCCGAGTTGGCCAAGTGGGGGCCTGTCATCAAACGCACGGGTGTGACGATCGATTGACGCGTTGAGGCATTTCGCTATTTATTTGATAGCTGCTTCCGCCCAAAAATAGGGCGTAAGCAGCCTTTTTGCTTAGCCTGCTGGGTCAGCGCGGCGCAGCAAGCGGTCAAACGTCAGCCGATGGTTGGCCGCAATAAACCACCACGGCGAAAAGTCGGTGCGACGCCAGCGCGCGTCGCCCACGTCGGCGCTGCGCTCCAGCAGGCGGTGGCCGATCAGGCCAGGCGCGCCATGCACCAGCGGAAACAGCAGCGCCGCCAGCTTCCACCAGCCCGGTGCCAGCGCGCAGGCCCCAAGCCACCCCAGACCGGCCAGGGTGCCGCCCACATGTAGCGCCACATTCAGCGGATGGCGGTGTTCGGGCAGAAAAACCTCACGATAAAAGCGACGGAATGAAATGGGCTGGGACATGCTAGGGCTCCAAGGGGCCAAGGTGGATAAAGGCCGGGTTGACGTCCTCAACCCAGTGGCCCATGATGCGAGTAATTACTCGCTTTAGCCACTCGCGTTCTGGGATGGCTTCACCGCTCATGCCCCGTACTCCGCGCGCCGCGCTGCGCCCCCGCAAAGCCCCCAGCCAGGCACGTTCGTGGGTGATGGTGGATACCTTGCTGGCAGCAGCGACTCGCGTTTTGGCGCGCGAATCGCTGGCGGGCTTTAACACCAACCGTGTGGCCGAGGTCGCAGGCGTCAGCGTCGGATCGCTGTACCAATACTTTCCCAACAAGGCCGCGCTGGTGGTGGCCTTGATTGATCGCGAGCAGGCAAAGCTGGCGCAGGCGCTGGAAGAAGTCGTACACGCCAACGCTGGCCATAGCCTGGCCGATGGCTTGCGCGCCCTGGCTTGCTTGGCCATTGATCAGCAGTACCGTGACCCTGTCTTTGCCGCTGCGCTGGACCATGAAGAACGGCGCCTGCCCATTGGCACCCAGTTGCGCCAGCATGAACAGCGTTTGGGTGCGGCGGTACTGGCGTTTTTGCAGCAGCACGCCCAAGAGTTGCCGCCAGATCGGGTGTCGCCCGTGGTGGCGCGTGACTTGTTGCTGATCGCCCGTGCGCTGGTAGAAGCCGACGCGCAAGAAGCCCGCAAAGCGCCCCCCGATTTGTCCGAGCGCCTGTTGCGTGCCTTGAGTGGCTATTTGGGTGTGGGGCAGCGGCGTTAGTCGGCTGGAAATTGGGGTCAGACCCCAATTGGTTGGGGTCTGCTATTGAAAAGATAGCTGTATGTGGCGTTTTTTTGGCGGAAGCGGCTGTTTTGCTGCTGAGGTTTGTGTGGTGCTCGGTTTGGACGCTCTGCCCAAAAGCACAACAGCCGAGCGGGCAGCCCGATAGCTCCATGTCCCCCGAAGAGTCCACTGGACTCTTCTCCTCCTTTACTTACGCCATCGGGCCGCCCACTCGACTGCTGCGCTTCCGTCACGGCCGTTGAACCCTGGGTGCTGCACACCACGTGCGGAAGTTCGTCACCTACCCAACCCCCGCACAGCACGGGCGACGAGTTCGTCACCCAACCAAAATACCGGCGAAGCACACCACACGCTGACCACCGAGCGCGAGCGTCCGCACAAGCCCGCTCACCTCCGATGAAGAAGCAAGCCCCCAAAGCAAAAAACCCGCAAGCCTTTCGACCTGCGGGTTGGGTGCAAGCAGTGGATTCAGTTGCGTGAACTGAATCCCTCGCGCACAGGCTTTACATGCCCATGTCGCCCATGCCACCCATGCCGCCGCCACCGCCCATGGGGGCCGGTGCGTCGTCTTTGGGGGCTTCAGCCACCATGGCTTCGGTGGTCAGCATCAAGCTGGCCACGCTGGCTGCGTTTTGCAACGCGGTGCGGGTGACTTTGGTCGGGTCCAAGATGCCCATTTCGATCATGTCACCATAGGTGTCGTTGGCAGCGTTAAAGCCGTAGTTGCCCGAACCGGCCAACACCGCATTGACCACCACGCTGGCTTCGCCACCGGCGTTGAAGACGATTTCGCGCAGGGGCGACTCAACGGCGCGCATCACCAACTTGATGCCAGCGTCTTGGTCGGGGTTGTCGCCTTTGAGCGAGCCCACAGCCTGGCGAGCACGCAAGAGCGCCACGCCACCACCGGCCACGATGCCTTCTTCCACGGCAGCGCGGGTGGCGTGCAGGGCGTCTTCCACGCGGGCTTTCTTTTCTTTCATTTCCACTTCGGTGGCGGCGCCCACTTTGATCAGCGCCACACCGCCGGCCAGCTTGGCCACGCGCTCTTGGAGCTTCTCGCGGTCGTAGTCGCTGGTGGCTTCTTCGATTTGCACGCGGATTTGCTTCACGCGGGCTTCGATGTCGCCAGCGGCACCTGCGCCGTCGATCAGGGTGGTGTTTTCTTTGCCCACTTCCACGCGCTTGGCTTGGCCCAGATCGGTCAGTGCCACTTTTTCAAGCGTCAGGCCAACTTCTTCGGCAATCACTTTGCCGCCGGTCAGGATGGCGATGTCTTCCAACATGGCCTTGCGGCGGTCACCAAAGCCGGGGGCCTTCACAGCCACCACTTTCAGAATGCCGCGAATGGTGTTGACCACCAAGGTAGCCAGCGCTTCGCCTTCGACTTCTTCGGCAATGATCAGCAGCGGGCGACCGGCCTTGGCCACGGCTTCCAGCGTGGGCAGCAAGTCGCGAATGTTGCTGATCTTTTTGTCGTACAGCAGCACGAAGGGGTTGTCCAGAATCGCGCTTTGCTTTTCGGGGTTGTTGATGAAGTAAGGCGACAGGTAGCCGCGGTCAAACTGCATGCCTTCGACCACGTCCAGCTCGTTTTGCAGGCTCTTGCCGTCTTCCACGGTGATGACGCCTTCTTTGCCCACTTTGTCCATGGCGTCGGCAATGATCTGGCCGATGCTCACGTCAGAGTTGGCCGAGATGGAGCCCACCTGAGCGATTTCTTTGCTGGTGGTGGTGGGCTTGCTGGCTTTTTTCAGCTCATCCGTCAGGGCAATCACGGCCTTGTCGATGCCGCGCTTCAAGTCCATCGGGTTCATGCCGGCGGCCACGTACTTCATGCCTTCGCGCACGATGCTTTGTGCCAGCACGGTGGCGGTGGTGGTGCCGTCACCAGCGTTGTCGCTGGTTTTGGACGCGACTTCTTTGACCATCTGGGCGCCCATGTTCATGAGCTTGTCTTTGAGCTCAATCTCTTTGGCTACCGACACGCCGTCTTTGGTCACCGTGGGGGCGCCAAACGACCGCTCCAGCACCACATTGCGACCTTTGGGGCCCAGGGTGACCTTGACCGCGTTGGCCAAGATGTTCACGCCTTCAACCATGCGGGCGCGGGCGTCGCCGCCAAACACTACGTCTTTTGCTGCCATTTTTGAATCTCCAATTTGTTGATCAGTTGGGGACAGAGCAACCGAGGTGCTTCGCACATCGGCCGATCAGTCCCGCAAGGTTTTCTTAACTAGTTGAGGACAGAGCGACGAGGGTGCTTCGCGCGTCCGTCGATCAGTCCCGCAAAGTGGTTTATTTGGCTTCCACAACCGCAAACAGGTCTTCTTCTTTCATGACCAACAGCTCGTCGCCATCAACCTTCACGGTCTGGCCGCTGTATTTGCCGAACAGCACACGGTCGCCCACTTTGACGCCGACGGCGCTGATCTCGCCCTTGTCGTTCTTCTTGCCCGGGCCCACGGCCAGCACTTCACCTTGGTCCGGCTTCTCGGCCGCGTTGTCGGGGATGACGATGCCCGAGGCGGTTTTGGTTTCGTTTTCGAGACGCTTGACGATCACGCGATCGTGCAGGGGACGAAGCTTCATGAGTTCTCCTGAACTAGTTGGAACAAAAAACGAACTTGCGGTGAATGAAAGCGCTCATGCCGTACACCCGTAGGGCGCAGCGGCGTGAGTGAGCGCTTATTTCTGGCGAGCCGGTGATCGACCGACCACCCTGTGTGCCCACCGCCAAACCTCGCAGCCGACAACAAAGTTGCGCTGCTAGCACTCGCCGGATTCGAGTGCTAATGATAAGGGCAGTTTGTGACGCTTCAAGGTCACCCGGCAAAACCCCAGGCTCCGGCGGGTTGGCGCCGCCCGGCGGGCCAGTGCGCGCATCCGGCGCGCCGTGCCCATGGCCGACGGCTCAGGTGTCGATTTTCACGCCCGCCTGTTTGGCCACTTGGGTCCACTTGGCCGTCTCGGTGCGGATGAAATCAGCAAACTTTTGCGCGCTGCCGCCGCCGTCTTCGGCGCCAAAGGCGTCCATGCGCTCTTGCACATCGGGCATGGCCAAGACTTTGTTCAAGTCGTCGTTCATGCGTTGCACCATGCCGGGCGGCAGGCGCCCCGGGCCCACCAGGCCATACCAGGTGGTGGCCTCAAAGCCTTTAAAACCGGCTTCTTCCATGGTGGGCACGCTGGGGTGGCCTTTGGCGCGCTTCAGGCGGGTTTGCGCAATGGCCACCACCTTGGTGCTTTTGACATGCGGGGTGGCAGACGTCATGGTTTCAAAACAAAAGTCCACCTGCTGGCCCATCAGGTCAGTGAGCGCGGGGCCGCTGCCGCGATAGGGTATGTGCAGCGCAAACACCTTGGCCTGCAGCTTGAACATCTCCAGCGCAAAGTGCTGGGCCGACCCCGCCCCGGCGCTGGCAAAGCTGATGCGCCCCGGCTTGGCTTTGCAGGCCGCCACTACATCAGCCACCGTGCGGGCTGGGTTGTTGGGGTGACCAATCAGCAAGTTGGGCGTGACGCCCACCAACCCGATGGGGCTGAACTGGCTGGCCACGTCGTAGTTGATCTTGGTGCCCTGGCCGATGCTGTTAAGCGCTGGCCCCAGGGCGTGGCTGTTGATGTGCGCCATCAGCAGCGTGTTGCCGTCGGGGGCGGCTTTGGACACCTGGTCTGCCGCAATCACGCCCGCTGCGCCACCGCGGTTTTCAATGATCACCGGGTTGCCCCACAGGGTTTGAAACTTCTGCCCCACCACCCGCGCCATGGCGTCAGTGCCCCCGCCCGGCGGAAAACCCACCATGATGCGGATGGGGCCGCTGGGCAGGCCGGTGCCCTGGGCGCGCACACGCGGCGCAGCCACAGCGGCGACCAGCGCGCCCGCGCCAGTGGCCAAGAACAAACGGCGGCGGGCCAGGGGGGCGGCGGTGATCGTGGGGCGTGTCATGGGTGTCTCCTCGTGGGGGGTCTGATGGCCGCCGCGCTCTGTGGCGCGATCATTGGCCCAAATTGCTACAAAAATAATAGCTGCTTCGGCTTATTTTCAGGGCGCAGAGGCCGTTTTCTTCTTGGGGTTTTCAAGCGGCCTTGGCCAAGGCTTGGGCGGGGACGTGGCTGCTCAGGTGGTCCATGGCAGCCTGCACGCCGCTGGCTTGCAGCCGAATGCCCGACAGCTTCAGGCCCATCTCTACACCGCTGAGCATGGCCATCAGCGTCAAATCGTTGCAGTCGCCCAGGTGGCCCATGCGGAACATGCGGCCTTTGACTTTGCCCAGCCCGGTGCCCAAAGACAAATCAAAGCGGCTGTGAATCAGGCGGCGCAGGCCGTCGGCATCCACGCCCACAGGGGTGATCACGCCTGTGAGCACCGGTGAATACACCGCCGGGTCCGCGCACTGAATGGGCAGATCCCAAGCGTTGACGGCCGCACGGGTGGCCGCTGCCAGGCGCTGGTGGCGGGCAAACACCACATCCAGCCCTTCGCCCTGAATCATCTCCAGCGCCTCGGCCAAGCCGTACAGCAGTTGGGTGCTGGGGGTGTAGGGGAAGTAGCCGGTGTGATTGACTTCCAACATCTCATCCCAAGCCCAGAAGGACTTGGGCAGCGTGGATGTTTTGCTGGCCGCAATGGCTTTGGGGCTGAGCGCGTTAAAGCTGATGCCAGGCGGCAGCATCAGGCCTTTTTGCGAGCCGGACACGGTCACATCCACGCCCCATTCGTCATGCCGATAGTCGGCGCTGGCCAGGCCCGAGATGGTGTCCACCAACAGCAGCGCGGGGTGGCGGGCTGCATCCATGGCGCGACGCACGGCGGCGATGTCGCTGGTGACGCCGGTTGAAGTCTCGTTGTGCACCACGCACACCGCTTTGATCTGGTGGCCCGCGTCGGCCTTCAGGCGGGCCTCGATCTGGTCCGCCTGCACACCACGGCGCCAGTTGGCCGGCAGGCCGGTGTCGTCATTGGCCGCAGCACCGATGAACTCAGGCTTAAGCCCCAGCCGGGTGGCCATTTTTTGCCACAGGCTGGCGAAGTGGCCGGTCTCAAACATCAACACCGTGTCACCGGCCGACAGCACATTCACCAAGGCGGCCTCCCACGCGCCGGTGCCCGATGCCGGGTAGATCACCACCGGGTGCTGGGTCTTGAAGATCTTTTGCATGCCAAGCAAGCAAGCCTTGCCCAAGTCAGCAAACTCAGGCCCCCGGTGGTCAATGGTGGGGTAGCTGATGGCGCGCAAGATACGGTCAGGCACCGGCGAAGGCCCAGGTATCTGCAGAAAATGGCGGCCGGAGGGGTGGTTGTTCAGGTGCAGCATCAAAGGCTCCGAATGCGCGTCGTTAGCTGTCTGCGGCCGCGCGTCTGGTGTGGACAAGCGGCTATTTTGTATGCAAAATACAAAGCATGCAAGACTTTGACTTTGTGAGCCAGCCGCGCACCATGGCTGACATCATTGAAATCTCTCACCAATCGCTGCACGCCCAGGTAGCGCAGCGGCTGCGCACGCTGCTGATCGAAGGCCACATTGCGCCCGGCAGCAAACTCAATGAACGTGAGCTCAGCGAGCGGCTGCGGGTGTCGCGCACCCCCTTGCGCGAAGCCATTCGCATGCTGGCGGCTGAAGGCTTGGTAGAGCTGCTCACCAATCGCGGCGCCATTGCGGTGCGCCTGTCTGAGCAAGATGTGCACGACACGTTTGAGGTGCTGGCAGGGCTAGAGGCCCAGTCGGGCGCCTTGGCAGCGCAGCGCATCGCCCCGCCCGCGCTGCAAGAGCTGCAAGCCCTGCACTACGAGATGCTGGCCTGCTACACCCGGCAAGACCTGTCGGGCTACTACCGCATCAACGCGCAGATTCACCAAGCCATCAACCGCGCGGCGGCCAACCCGGTGCTGGAGCGCACCTACACCCAGATCAACGCCCGGGTGCAAGCACTGCGCTTTAAAAGCAACCAAGACGCCGCCAAATGGAAGCGCGCGGTAGCCGAACACGAACAGATGCTGGCCGCCCTGCAAGCGCGTGACGCCGCTGCCATGGCGCAACTGCTCACCACCCACCTGATGCACAAGCGCGATGCCGTCATGGAGCTGATGCGCACCGGGCAACTAAAGGGGCAAGGACAAGAGGCACGGACATGACCGACCACAGCTTGCAACCGCATTTGGGCACTGCGGGTACGGCACCCTCCGACATGCCGCTGGGCGCCCAGCCTGTGGCCAATGACATCAGCCTGGCCTTGCAGCAGCGGCTGCGCCAGCACACCCAGGGTGAGGTGCTGTTCAAACACGCCGACCGGGGACGCTACGCCACCGATGCGTCCATCTACCAAATCATGCCGGTGGGCGTGCTGGTGCCGCGCACGCTGGACGACGTGCATACCGCCGTCGACATCGCCCGGGATTTGAAAGTGCCGGTGCTGCCTCGCGGTGGCGGCACCAGCCAATGCGGCCAGACCACTGGCGCGGCGCTGGTCATTGACTGCAGCAAGCATCTGCGCCAAGTGCTCAACGTGGATGTCGCCGCACAAACCGCCACGGTGCAACCCGGCCTGGTGCTGGACCACCTGAACGCGCAGCTCAAACCCCACGGCCTGTGGTACCCGGTGGATGTGTCCACCAGCGCGCAGGCCACGCTGGGCGGCATGGCGGGAAATAACAGTTGCGGCTCGCGCAGCATCGCCTACGGCAACATGGTGCACAACGTGCTGGGCGCGCAACTGCGCTTAAGCGACGGCAGCAGCGCTGCCTTTGGCCCTTTGGCCCGGGCGACTGGTCGGGCTCGACAACTGGGTGAACAGGTGCGCGGCGTGGCGCAGGTGCTCGGCCCCGAAATTGAAGCCCACTGGCCGCGGGTGCTGCGCCGGGTGGCGGGCTACAACCTGGATGTGTTCCACCCCGTCAGCGAGCGGCCGTACACCGCCGATGGCTCAGTCAACCTGGCGCATCTGCTGGTGGGCACCGAAGGCACGCTGGGCTTTTATGAATCGCTCACCCTGCGCTTAAGCCCGCTGCCGCGCGCCAAGGTGCTGGGCGTGGTCAACTTCCCCACGTTCCGCCAGGCCATGGCCAGCGCGCAGCACATCGTCAAGCTAGGGCCCACCGCGGTTGAGTTGGTAGACCGCACGATGATTGATCTGAGCCTGACCAACCCGGCTTTTGCGCCCACCATCCGCACCGCGCTCACGCCCGCCATCAGCGGTGGCAAGCCGGCCGCCATTTTGTTGGTGGAATTCAGCGGCGAAACCCGCGCCGCCATTGAGCCCAAGCTGGCGCAACTGGCCGAACTGATGGGCGACCTGGGCCTGCCTCACAGCGTGGTGCCCATGGCCGACGAAGCCCCACAAAAAAACCTGTGGGAGGTGCGCAAGGCGGGCCTGAACATCATGATGAGCCTGAAGGGCGACGGCAAACCTGTCAGCTTCATTGAAGACTGCGCGGTGCCGCTGGAACACTTGGCCGACTACACCGATGCGCTGACTGAGGTGTTTGCCCGCCACGGCTCACGCGGCACCTGGTATGCCCACGCCAGCGTGGGCACCTTGCATGTGCGACCTATTCTGGACATGCGCACGGGCGGCACCCAAGGCGGCGCCGCCAAGATGCGCGCCATGGCTGAAGAAGCCTCAGCCCTGGTGCGCAAGTACAAGGGCGCCTTCAGCGGCGAGCATGGCGACGGCTTGTGCCGCGGCGAATGGATCAGCTGGCAATTTGGCCCACGCATCACTGAAGC
>JAAFIY010000070.1 GCA_013297985.1 Comamonadaceae bacterium
GCCGCGTGGGCAAGGTCAGCGCCACGCTGCAGATTGCCGACGCGCGGGTGTTTCCTGCGGTGAAGGCGGCCGCATGAGCGCTATCACTTTTGAAGCGGCACAGGCAGATAAACAGCGCGCTGCAGCCGAAATGGATTCAAGCCCATTGGCCCAACGACAGTTTGGCGACGTCATCCTAGATGTTAAAAACATCTCGCTGAGCTTTGGCGGTGTGAAGGCGCTCACCGACATCAGCTTTGATGTGCGCGAGCATGAAATCCGCGCCATCATCGGCCCCAACGGTGCGGGCAAAAGCAGCATGCTCAACTGCATCAACGGCGTGTACACGCCGCAGCAGGGCACCATTAATTTTCGCGGCCAAACCTTCAAGCACATGAACAGCCGCCAGGTGGCTGAAATGGGCGTGGCGCGCACCTTTCAGAGCCTGGCCTTGTTCAAGGGCATGAGCGTGCTCGACAACATCATGACGGGCCGCAACCTGCGCATCAAAAGCAATTTGCTGCTGCAAGCGCTGCGCATTGGCCCGGCTGAGCGCGAAGAGATGGCGCACCGCGAAAAGGTGGAACGCATCATCGACTTTCTAGAAATCCAGGCCTATCGCAAAACGCCGGTGGGGCAGTTGCCCTATGGCCTGCAAAAGCGCGTGGACCTGGGCCGCGCGCTGGCCATGGAGCCCCAAGTGCTGCTGCTTGACGAACCCATGGCCGGCATGAACGTCGAAGAAAAACAAGACATGTGCCGTTTTGTGCTGGACGTGAATGACGAGTTCGGCACCACCATTGTGCTGATTGAGCACGACATGGGCGTGGTGATGGACATCTCTGACCGCGTGGTGGTGCTGGATTACGGCAAGAAGATTGGTGACGGAAAACCAGCCGAGGTGCGTGCCAATCCGGACGTGATCAAAGCCTATCTAGGCACTTCGGAGTGATCACCCACATGGGCTTTTTTCTCGAAACCCTCTTGGGCGGCCTGATGGCCGGCATGCTGTATTCGCTGGTGGCGCTGGGCTTTGTGCTCATCTTCAAAGCCAGCGGCGTGTTCAACTTTGCGCAGGGCGCGATGGTGTTGTTTGCGGCGCTGGCCATGGCGCGGTTTTCTGAATGGATTCCGCAGTGGCTGGGCTTTCACAACAAGATCTTGGCCAACGTGCTGGCCTTCATCGTGGCGGGCGCCATCATGTTTGTGGTGGCCTGGGTGATTGAGCGACTCGTGCTGCGTCACCTGGTCAACCAAGAAGGCGCCACGCTCTTGATGGCCACGCTGGGCATCACTTACTTTTTGGATGGGCTGGGGCAAACCTTGTTTGGCAGCGCCATCTACAAGATTGACATCGGCATGCCCAAAGAGCCGGTGATGGCGTTTCAAGACACCTTTCCCGGTGGCTTGCTCATCAACCAAGAAGACTTGATTGCGGCGGGTATTGCCGCGCTGCTGGTGGCCCTGCTCAGCCTGTTCTTTCAAAAAACCGGCACCGGCCGCGCGCTGCGTGCAGTGGCCGATGACCACCAGGCCGCGCAATCGATTGGCATCCCGCTTAACCGCATTTGGGTGATCGTGTGGTGCGTGGCGGGTGTGGTGGCGCTGGTGGCCGGAATGATCTGGGGCAGCAAACTCGGCGTGCAGTTTTCACTGGCCACCGTGGCGCTGCGTGCGCTGCCGGTGGTGATTCTGGGCGGGCTGACATCGGTGCCCGGCGCCATCATTGGCGGGCTCATCATTGGTGTGGGCGAAAAGCTGTCGGAGGTCTATCTGGGCCCCATGGTGGGCGGCGGCATTGAGATCTGGTTTGCCTATGTGCTGGCGCTGGTGTTTTTGCTCTTCAGGCCGCAAGGCTTGTTTGGTGAAAAGATCATCGACCGCGTTTAGTGCTATTGAATTTATAGCTGCATAGGCAATCAAACAGGGCGCTACCGCGATGTTTTACAGAGAGAACGGTCAATTCAAGACCAGCTACCGGGCTGATCAGGCCATCTTGCCGATCTTGCAAGACCGGGTGGGCATGGCGCTGCTGCTGCTGGTGGCGTTTGTCGGTGTGCCGTTGGTAGCCAGCGACTACATGTTCAAGGCCATCTTGGTGCCGTTTTTGATTCTGTCGTTGGCCGCCATCGGGGTGAACATTCTGGTGGGCTACTGCGGGCAGATTTCACTGGGATCAGGCGGCTTTATGGCGGTGGGCGCCTACATGGCCTACAACGCCTTTGTGCGCATTGAAGGCATGCCGCTGATTGCGGCGCTGCTGATTGGTGGCGCCTTTGCGGCCATGGTGGGGGTGTTTTTTGGCATCCCTAGCCTGCGGGTGCGCGGCCTGTATCTGGCGGTGGCCACGCTGGCGGCGCAGTTTGTGTCGGACTGGGCCTTTTTGCGCATCACCTGGTTTACCAATAACTCCACTTCGGGCTCGGTGGCAGTGGCCGACTTGCGGGTGTTGGGCTGGACGATTGACCGGCCCATCGACAAATACCTCTTTAGCCTGATGGTGGTGTGCGTGTTTGCGCTGGTGGCCAAGAACCTGGTGCGCGGCGCCATCGGGCGTGAATGGATGGCGATTCGCGACATGGACGTGGCGGCCGCCGTCATTGGCATTCGGCCCATGTACGCCAAGCTCACCGCCTTTGGGGTGTCGAGCTTCATCGTCGGTGTGGCGGGGGCCATGTGGGGCTTTGTGTATTTGGGTTCGTGGGAGCCCGCCGCCTTTTCGGTGGATCGCAGCTTTCAACTCTTGTTCATGGTGATCATTGGTGGGCTGGGTTCCATCATGGGTTGCTTTTTTGGCGCCGCCTTCATCGTGGTGCTGCCCATCTTTTTGAACCAGTTTCTGCCGGTGCTCGGTCGGCTGGTGGGGGTTGAAATTTCCACGGCGGGCATTGCGCACACCGAGATCATGGTGTTTGGCGCGCTCATCGTGTGGTTCTTGATCGTGGAGCCCCACGGGCTGGCGCGCCTGTGGGCTTTGGGCAAGCAAAAGATGCGTGTCTGGCCCTTCCCTCACTAGTGTTTAGCTATCGGTTTTAGAGCACAACAAGGCCGTGGTGCGGGTGCTTGCCAAGCGCCCCGGCTCTAAGCAAAAGGTTTGGTGAGCATCTGTGTTTGGTGTCAACTGTTTGGAGACAAGTCCATGAAACTGCGAACGATCACCGCCGCCGCGCTGCTGGCCGCTGCGGGTTTGAGTGCCTTGGTGAGCATGCCCGCGCCCGCGCAAGAAAAGCGGGTGCAGTTCTTCCCCAGCCTGACCGGGCGCACGGGGCCAGTGGCACCCAACGCCACGCCCTTTGCCAACGGTTATGCCGACTACATGAAGTTGGTCAACGTCCGCGG
This sequence comes from Comamonadaceae bacterium, assembly GCA_013297985.1. Classification (GTDB taxonomy): domain Bacteria; phylum Pseudomonadota; class Gammaproteobacteria; order Burkholderiales; family Burkholderiaceae_C; genus JAAFIY01. The sequence goes on from JAAFIY010000070.1 coordinate 3,319, forward strand.
CGGCATCAACGGCGTGATGACGCTGGTGGAAGAGTGCGAAACCGCTTACGCCACTGACCGTGGCGTGGAATGCTATGAGCGCCTGAAAGGCCGCCACGGTGGTGCCACCGTGTTCCAGCCGCTGTCCACCGGCATCACCTTTGCGTTGACCGACAAGGTGCCCGCCGACAAGATCCCGCTCATTACCTCGGGATATGGCCGCAGTGACTCTGCCGACGGTCTGACCTTCAAATGGAACTTTCCGCTGATCGGCCACTACTGGGTGGCGGGCGACACGGTGCTGCAGCACATCGCTAAAAAAGAAGGTGGCTTTGACAAGCTGCGCGGCAAGCGCATTGGTGTGGTCTATCACGACAGCCCGTTTGGCCGCGAGTTGCTGCCCATCATCAACGCCCGTGCGGGCATGCATGGCTTTACCGTGTTGCCGCTGCCTGTAGCGGCGCCTGGCGTGGAGCAAAAAGCCACTTGGCTGCAAGTGCGCCAGCAGCGCCCTGACTACGTGATCATGCAAACCTGGGGCGTGATGACCCCCACCGCCATCAAAGAAGCGGTAGCCACCGGCTACCCGCGCGACAAGATGATCGGCACATGGTGGTCAGGCGCTGAACCCGATCTGAAAGACGTGGGCGACGCCGCCAAGGGCTACAGCGCGGTGATGATGCAGCACGGTGCCGAGCCTGATTCAGCGGTGGTCAAAGAGATCATCGATAAAGTGCACAGCAAAGGCCAGGGCACCGGCCCGCGTGACGAAGTGGGCAGCGTGCTGTACATGCGCGGTGTGGTGGGCGCCATGCTGTCGGTTGAAGGCGTGCGCGCGGCGCAAGAGCGCTTTGGTCGCGGCAAGTGGATGACGGCCGAGCAAGCCCGCTGGGGCTACGAGAACCTGAACCTGACGCAAGCCAAGTTGGATGCGCTGGGCTTCAAAGGCGTGATGCGACCGGTGTCCACCAGCTGCGCCGACCACATGGGTTCTGCCTGGGCGCGTGTGCACACGTGGGACGGCGCCAAGTTCACTTGGGCATCTGATTGGCTGCAAGCTGACGACGCCATCATTCGCCCCTTGGTGCGCGAATCGGCGGCTCGTTTTGCCACTGAGAAAAAATTCTCTCGCCGCGAACCGTCTGATTGCCAATCTTGATTGGCCTTTGGGGCCGCTTGATGCGGCTCCCCGGCTGAACCTTGTGCCTTGGAGCCAAGCCCACCTTGCGGGGTGGGTCAGTGCCCAAGGCGCCGGGTGCAGCCGCAAGACAAGTCAGATCGGGACTTGCCTTGCGCCTGCATCTTTGCGTGCCAACCCACCAAATAGCCCCTGCCGTGAGCCAAACCACGTCGTCTGACATCGTCCTTAGTGTCAATGGCATTGAGGTCATCTACAACCACGTCATCCTGGTGCTCAAAGGCGTGTCGCTGCAGGTGCCGGCCCAGGGCATCGTGGCGCTGCTGGGCGGCAACGGCGCGGGCAAAACCACCACGCTGCGCGCGGTGTCTAACTTGCTGCAGGGCGAACGCGGCGCGGTCACCAAAGGCAGCATTGAGCTGCGCGGCGAGCGCATTGAAAACCTCACCCCGGCGGATTTGGTCAAGCGCGGCGTGGTGCAGGTGATGGAAGGGCGCCATTGCTTTGCCCACCTCACCATTGAAGAAAACTTGCTCACCGGTGCCTACACCGTCAAAAGCAAGGCGCAGGTGGCGGCTAATTTGGAGAAGGTCTACAACTACTTTCCCCGCCTCAAAACCCGGCGCACCAGCCAAGCGGCCTACACCTCGGGCGGCGAACAGCAAATGTGCGCCATCGGCCGCGCATTGATGGCCAACCCCACCATGGTGCTGCTGGACGAACCCAGCATGGGCTTGGCGCCGCAGATCGTGGAAGAGGTCTTTCACATCGTCAAAGACTTGAACGCCAAGGAAAAAACCACCTTCTTGCTGGCCGAGCAAAACACCAACATGGCGCTGCGCTATGCCGACTATGGCTACATCTTGGAATCAGGCCGGGTGGTGATGGACGGCTCTGCAGCTGACCTGCGCAGCAACGAAGACGTCAAAGAGTTTTACCTGGGCGTAGGCGGCGGTGAGCGCAAGAGCTTTCGCGATGTCAAGAGCTATAAGCGGCGCAAGCGGTGGCTGGCATGAAAGGCGATTTTTTTGACGCGCTGGAGATTCGCAACCCGGCCGAGCGCGAAGCCAGCCTGATGGCTGCCCTGCCCAAGCAGGTAGCCCATGCGCAAGCGCACGCCGGCGCGATGGCCGCCAAGCTGCGGGGTGTGACCGCGGCCACCGTCACTTCTCGCACCGCCTTGGCTGCGCTGCCGGTCACCCGCAAATCTGAACTGCTGGCCGACCAGCAGACCAGTCGTGCGCAGGGCGGCGATCCCTTTGGTGGCTATGCGGCGGTGGGGCGCGGTGCGCCGCTGCTGCGGGTGTTTGCAAGCCCCGGCCCGATTTATGAGCCCGAGACCGCCCGGCGCGATTACTGGCGCATGGCGCGGGCCATCTATGCGGCGGGGTTTCGCGCGGGTGATTTGGTACACAACACCTTCAGCTACCACTTCACGCCTGCGGGCGCCATGATGGAAAGCGGCTGTCACGCGGTGGGCTGCGGCGTTTTTCCAGCCGGTGTGGGTCAGACCGAACAGCAATTGCAGGCGCTGGCCGATTTAAAGCCACAGGGCTACATCGGCACGCCCAGCTTTTTGCGCATCTTGATTGAAAAGCTGCTGGAAAGCGGCCAGCGGCCGCCCTTCACCAAAGCCAAGGTGGGCGGTGAAGCCTTCCCGCCCAGCCTGCGCGACTGGGTCGCCCAGCACGGGGTGCAGGCCTACCAAAGTTACGGCACCGCAGATTTGGGCTTGATCGCTTATGAAACCTCGGCCCGCGCTGGCTTGGTGCTCGACGAAGGCGTGATTGTTGAAATCGTGCGCCCTGGCACCGGTGACCCCGTGCCTGAAGGCGAAGTGGGTGAGGTGGTCGTCACCACCTTAAACCCCGACTACCCACTGATTCGCTTTGGCACTGGCGACTTGAGCGCGATCCTGCCCGGCGCTTGTCCGACGGGGCGCACCAACCAGCGCATTCGCGGCTGGCTGGGGCGCGCGGACCAAACCACCAAGGTGCGCGGCATGTTTGTGCACCCCGCCCAGGTGGCTGATGTGGCGCGGCGCTTTCCCCAGGTGCAGCGCGCCCGACTGGTGGTTAGCGGCGCGATGGCCGACGACCGGATGACCTTGCGTTTGGAAGTGGCGGCACCCCCAGAGGGCATGGCCGAACAAGCCGCCCAAGTGGTGCGCGAAGTCACCAAGCTGCGCGCCGAGGTCGAACTGCTCCCCCCCGGCAGCCTGCCCAACGATGGGCGGGTGATCGAAGACGCGCGCAGTCTGCAATAGGGCCTGGTGGCAACCGCCTGCGGCGACAGCACTATGGGCGCAAACCCTGATCGGGCACCGCGTTCGCCGTACCGTTCATGCGTAAGATGCTATAAAAAATATAGCTGCTTGGGCTGATAAATAGGTCGCAGGCGGCCGTTTCTGTTTGTAAATCCTCGGCCGACAGACTCTGGGGCTTTGTCATGGGGGCGCCACGCAGCGGGCTGCGTAGACCGTACATTTCGGGCGCTTGCAAACACCCTTCTTGCAGCGCATCCGCGCGCTGTGCGCATTTCTAAAGTGGAGACACGTCCGATGCTGTCCAACCTGTTCAAACCCGTGGCCTGGGCTGCTGTCGGCGTGTCCATGCTGACTTTTTCGGCCGTGGCCCAAGCGCAAGCGGGCTACCCCGGCAACAAGCCGATTTCGATCCTCGTGCCGTTCGCGGCCGGCGGCCCCACCGACCGCGTGGCGCGCGATTTGGCCGAAGCCATGCGCAAAGCCATCCCCGGCGCTACGTTCACGGTGGAAAACGTGCCAGGTGCCGGCGGCACCATTGGCCCCACGCGCTTGGCGCGTGCGGCACCCGATGGCTACAGCCTCATGGTGCATCACATTGGTATTGCGTCCACCGCCGTGCTGTACCGCAAGCTGCAGTACAAGCCGCTGGAAGACTTTGAGTACCTGGGCATGATCAATGAAGTGCCCATGACGCTGATCGGCAAGCCCCAGCTGCCTGCCAACACCTACCGCGACTTTGAAAACTACATCCGCGCCAACGCGGGCAAGCTCAACCTGGCCCATGCGGGCATCGGTTCAGCTTCGCACCTGTGCGGGCTGATGTGGCAGTCGGCCATCAAGGCCAATGAGGCGATGACCGCCATCCCCTTTAACGGAACGGCACCCGCCATGACGGCCCTCATCGGTGGTCAGGTGGACGTGATGTGCGACCAGACCACCAACACCACTTCTCAGATCGAAGGTGGCCGGGTGAAAGCTTTTGCGGTCACCACACCGAAGCGCTTGGAAAACAATCGCTTGCTGCGCGACTATCCGTCCTTACAAGAGATGGGCATGCGTGGCTTTAACCTGACCATTTGGCACGGCCTGTACGCCCCCAAAGGCACCCCCGCTGAGATCACCAAGCGCCTGAACGACGCCCTGAAGGTGGCGCTGAAAGACCCTGAGTTCCTCAAGCGCCAAGAAGGCTTGGGTGCCATCGTCGTGACTGACAACCGCGTGAATCCAGCGGAGCACAAAAAGTTTGTGGCAGCTGAAATCGAAAAGCTGCGGCCGGTGATTGAGGCGGCCAAACAGTTCGCTGACTAAGTAAAGCCGCTGCCCCAGCGCGGCCAGACGCGCGGCCAAGCCCCCCTCAAAAGCCAGCCCCGCGCTGGTTTTTTTATTTGCCCCATACGCGGCTGACAGGGGCGGGATAACGCTGAACGCCGATACCGTAACACTCGTTACGATTCGGGCATGTCATTCAGCGCAGCTTCAGATGCCTCGTCCGCCTCGGGCGGCCCGCCGTGGATCGGCGCTTCGGCGCACGACACCTGGCGCCTGTTGGCCATGATGCGCCGCATTCGGGCCTTTGAAGACGCAGCCGAAGCAGCCAGCCAGGGGGGTGTCAGTGCCTTTGGCCAAGCCACTGGCGTCACCGCCAAGGTGCGCGGGCCCTTGCATCTGTCCACCGGCCAAGAGGCGGTGCCTGCCGGTGTGTGTGCCCATCTGCGCACCAGCGACCTGATCACCTCCACCCACCGTGGCCACGGTCACACGCTGGCCAAGGGGGCAGACTTGGTGCGCATGATGGCTGAGCTCTTTGGCCGCGCCACCGGGTTTAACCAGGGCAAGGGTGGCTCCATGCACATTGCAGACTTCTCGGTGGGCATGCTCGGCGCCAACGGGGTGGTGGCGGCGGGCTTGCCGATTGCGGTGGGCGCTGCCCATGCCCAAAAGCTGCGCGGTGTGGATGACATCACGGTGTGTTTTTTCGGTGACGGCGCCATCAACCGTGGCCCCTTCCTTGAAGCGCTCAACTGGGCGGCGGTCTACCAGTTGCCGGTGCTGTTTGTGTGTGAAGACAACCGCTGGAGCGCCACCACCGCTACTGGCCCCATGACCGGCGGCGCAGGTGCCAGTGCGCGGGCCGAGGCGCTGGGCATTGCGGCTCAGCAAGTGGACGGCAACGACGTGCGCGCGGTGTGTGACGCCGCCGCAGCGCTAGTGCCTGTGGTGCGCGGTGGCGGCGGGCCGCGACTGCTGCACGCCATCACCTATCGCGTCAAAGGGCATGTGTCGGTTGACCCAGCCGCCTACCGCGATCCTGAAGAAGTGGCCCGCGCTCTGCAAACCGACCCCATCGCCCGCGCCGAAGCCGCTTTGCTGGCGGCCGCATCTGCTGCCCAAGTGCAACAGGTGCAAGCTGCCCTGCGCCAACTGCATGAATCGGCCACGGCAGAGGTGCAGGCGGCACTGGCGCATGCAGATGCTGCCCCTTGGCCCGACCCATCGGTGGCTTACACCGATGTGCAAACGACCGGAGCGGGCCAATGGCATTGATGGATAGCGTCACCCTGGCTGAGGCCACCGCCCATGCCTTAAGCCTGGACATGCAGGCCGACACCCGCGTGGTGGTGTTGGGCGAAGACGTGGGCCGCGGCGGCATCTTTGGTCAATACCGTGGCTTGCAGGGCCGATTCGGCGCCCAACGGGTGATTGACACGCCCATCTCGGAGGCGGCCATCTTGGGCGCGGGCGTGGGCATGGCCCTGGCGGGGCTGCGGCCCGTGGTCGAAATGCGCGTGGCTGACTTTGCTCTGTGCGCCATGGACGAAATCGTCAACCAGGCTGCCAAAAACCGTTACATGTTCGGCGGCCAAAGCCAGGTGCCGCTGGTCATGCGCCTGCCCATCGGCATTTGGGACGCGTCTGCCGCGCAGCATTCGCAGTCGTTTGAGTCGTGGTTTGCTCACCTGCCGGGCGTGGTGGTGGCGTGCCCCAGCACCCCGCAAGACGCCTTTGGCTTGTTGCGCGCCAGCCTGGCCAGTGGCGACCCGGTGGTCTTCATGGAGCACAAAACGCTGTGGGGCCTTAAAGGCACGGTGGACGACGGCCAGCTTGAGCCCCTTGGCCGCGCCGCGCTACGCCGCAGCGGCAATGACCTCACCATGGTCAGCTGGTCGCGCCAAGTCTCGGTGTGCGCACAAGCGTGTGAGGAACTGGCAAGCCAAGGTATTGCAGTTGACTTGCTCGACCTGCGCACCATCTGGCCCTGGGACCGCGAAGCGGTGCTGACCAGTGCCGCGCGCACAGGGCGTTTGCTGGTGGTGCACGAAGCCGTTCAGGCCAGCGGCTTTGGTGCGGAGGTGGCCGCCACGGTGGCTGAGCACACTGGCGCGCGGGTGCGGCGGCTGGGGGCACCGCGCATCCCCGTGGGCTATGCGCACACGCTAGAAGCGCAGTCGCGAGTGAGCGCGCCCGCTATCGTGCAAGCCGCGCGTGACATGCTCAAGGCGTAACGACATGTCGAGCGCCTCCACCCGACGCCGTGTGCCCGTGGTGCTTGAAGAAGCGACCGCCGCAGGTTGCCTGTTTTTGCTGACGCTTATCACACTGACCAATGTGCTGGTGCGCTACCTCACCGATGAATCCATCGCTTGGACTGAGGAAATCTCGGTGTTTCTGATGATCTTGATGACGCTGGCGGGCGCCGCAGCGGCGGCGGGGGGTGACCAGCACATCCGCATCGAATACTTCTACGAATCAGGCTCGCCGCAGCGCCGCCGCATGCTGCGCATCTTTGGCGCGGTGGTCACGGCCTTGGTGTTTGCCGTGTTGGCGGCGCTGTTTGCGCGGGTGGTGGCTGACGAGATCAAGTGGCAAGAAACATCGATGGGTCTGGGCGTGCCGCGCTGGTGGTACACCATCTGGGTGCCGCTGTTGTGCGGTGTGATTGCGCTGCGCGCGCTGTCTGTGGCTTGGATGGACGCGCGGGTGCTAGAGGCACCCACACCGACACCGGGCCCTGGGAGCGCGCCATGATCGGCATCACCCTGTTTGCCCTGTTTCTCGGCCTGATGATGGCCGGTGTGCCCATTGGCGCCGCGCTAGCGGCAGGTGGCATGGTGGCCATTGCCGAGGCGAATTTGCAATCCCAACTGTGGGGGCTGTTGGCCGCGCCGCAGAACATGTTGGCCAGCATTGGCAAGTACCCCTTGCTCGCCTTGCCCATGTTCGTGCTGGTGGGCAGTATTTTTGATCGTGCCGGTGTGGCCCAGCGCATGGTGACTTTCGCCGTGGCCTGCGTGGGGCGCGGCCCAGGCATGTTGCCCCTGGTGGCAATTTTGGTGGCCATGGTGCTGGGCGGCATCAGTGGATCGGGCCCGGCCAACGCGGCCGCGGTGGGCGCGGTGATGATTGCCGCCATGTCGCGGGCGGGCTACCCGGCGCCGTTTTCGGCCAGCATCGTGGGGTCTGCGGCGGCCACCGACATTTTGATTCCGCCCTCGGTGGCCCTGGTGGTCTACAGCGTTAACGTGCCCGGTGCGTCAGTGCCCGCCCTATTTGCCGCCGGCATGATTCCGGGCGTGTTGGCGGGCTTGGCGCTGATCATTCCGGCCGTTTGGATCAGCCGTGCCAAGGGCTTTGGCCATGCCGAAGTGCATTTGCCCCGCCCGCCGTTTTGGTCGTCGCTGCGCGATGCCTCTTGGGGCTTGGCCGCGCCGGTGCTCATTTTGGGCGGTATGCGGGCAGGCTGGTTCACCCCCACGGAGGCTGCAGTGGTGGCAGTGGCTTACGGCTTGTTTGTCGGCATGGTGGTGCATCGCACCATGGGCTGGCGCGACCTGTACCCGGTGTTTCGCGACGCGGCGCTGATTTCGTCCGTCATCATGATCGTGATGGCGCTGGCCGGCATCTTTGCCTATTCGGTCAATACGCTGGGCTTGGCTGACCCGGTGTTGCAAGCAGTCAAAGACAGCGGTCTGGGCAGTGCGGGCACCTTGGCGGTGCTGCTGGTCATCATGCTGATCGTGGGCATGTTCTTAGATGGCGTGTCGATGTTTCTGATTTTTTTGCCGCTGCTGATTCCACTGGCCATGGTTTTCGAATGGGACTTGGTGTGGTTTGGCATTTTGCTGACGATGACGGTGGCGATCGGCCAGTTCACCCCGCCCATGGCGGTGAACCTGTTGGTGGCCTGTCGGCTGGCGGCGGTGCGCATTGAGCAAACCGTGCCCTATGTGCTGTGGCTGGTGTTGAGCTTTGTGGTGGCCACGGTGATGGTGGCGGTGTGGCCTGACTTGGCCTTGTGGCTGCCACGCAGCATGGGTTTTTAGGTGATGCGGGCGGCGGGGGTCGCTGTCCGCATCGGTGTGCATGACGTACAAGGAGACTTTTCATGACTCGGTTCACCAACATCCAACATTCCCGTCGTCACGTGTTGCAGGCCGTCGGTGCGGCTGCCGCCGCAGTGGCCTTGCCGCGCTTTGCCTGGGCGCAAGGCGCCTACAAGGCCGAATACCGCATGAGCACGGTGGTGCCGCCCGCTTTTGCCTGGGGCAAGGGCGGCGAGATCTTTGGCAACCTTGTGCGTGAACGCACGGCCGGGCGCATCAATATCAAGCAGTACCCCGGCGCCAGCTTGGTGCAGGGCGACCAAACCCGAGAACTCTCGGCCATGCGCCAGGGCATCATTGACGTGTTGTGTGGCGCGCCCATTAACTGGGCGGGCACGGCGCGTGAACTGGGTGTGTTCACCCTGCCTTTCATGTTCCCTGACCACAAAGCATGGGACGCGGTCACCGGCAATGCTGCCTTCATGGCTGAATACTTTGACTTGGTGCGCAAGGCCGGTGCCGAGCCGCTGGCGGTGGGTGAAACTGGCTTTCGGCAGATCAGCAATAGCAAGCGCCCGCTGATCAAGCCCGATGACTTGAAGGGTCTGAAAGTGCGCGTGGTGGGTTCGCCGATGTACGGCGAAATCATGAACTCCATGGGCGCCAACCCCACGTTCATGAGCTGGGCTGATGCGCAGCCCGCCTTGGCCTCGGGCGCGGTCGACAGCCAAGAAAACCCGCTGGAAGTCTTCTTGGCCGCGCGGGTGCACACCCTGGGCCAGCGCTATGTGACCAAGTGGAACTATTCCAATGACATCTTGCTGTTTGGCATTGCCAACCCGGTGTGGCAAAGCTGGACGGCGGCCGACCAGCGCATCGTGCGCGAAGCCGCCCAAGACGCCGCCAAGCAACAAGTCGAACTGGTCCGCAAGCTATTTGCTGAAGACGTGCAACGCGTATCTGCTTTGGGTGTGCAGGTGCACCAGCCCACACCGGCGGAAAGCAATGAGTGGCAAATTGCCACGCGCCGCGCCTACGCCCGTTGGAAGGTGCAGATCAACCCCGGCATGGTGGCCAAAGCTGAAGAAATCATCGCCAAGGTCAAGCGTGCATGACGGTGGCTGAAGGCGAGGGCGCTGCCGCCCCCGGTGCGCTGCCGATCGATGAGTCGCTGTTCTTCAAGCTCGCGCGGGTGGTCAACCTCACCGCGCGGCCTTTCACGTCGGGCATTGGGCGCACCCATGGCCTGGCACTGAACGAGTGGCGCGCCATGCTGGTGCTGGCCAGCCATCCGGGGGTGGCTGCGACCGACGTGGCAAGCATCAGCGGCTTGGACAAGATGACGGTCAGCCGCGCCTTGGCCGCATTGGACCGACATGGCCGCCTGCGCAAGCTGCGCGACGCGGCCGATGCGCGTCGCACGCTGCTGTGGCTGAGCCCGGCTGGCCTCAAATTGATGCAGCGCATGGCACCCATGGCACGCGAGCGCGAAGACGCCTTGCTCGCCGGGCTCAACGCGCCAGAGCGAACCCAGCTTGCTGTGTTGCTGGATCAACTGGCGCAGCAGCTGCTGCGCGCCGACGAGCAAACCGAGCCGTTAAAAGCCAAACAGGCTAAACGCCGCCGCGCCGCGAACGCCTAAGCCACCCGGCATGGGCCGCTCGGGCCCATCGGCCCAGGCCAGCACCAGCGCGCCGTAGGGGCTGCTCAGGGTGACATCGGCCCCCGGGGCCAGCATCACAAAAGTGTTGCCCACCACCGTATGCAGGGTATCGCCCTGCTGCACACACAACTCGCCCCCACGCAGCCACAAATCCACCCCGGCGCTGCACACAAAGCGCACGGGCGCACACTGCGGCGCAAAGCTCAGTTGCACAAAGCGGTGCGCGCTGCCGGTGCCTGCGTAGTCGTAAATCACCTGACGCTGCACCCCCGCCCAGCCCGTGGCCCTAGCGGGCAGCGCGTCAACGGTGACGTTGCTGTCAGCGGGCACGTCAGGCGCGGGGTTGTCAAACTGCTGGTGATGCGAGCCCGCGTGCAGCCCACTAAGCGAGCCCCGTTCGGGCAAATAGGCCACCGGTGCTTCAAGCCGCGACACCAGCACCGTGTGCTGGTAGGCAATGGCGTCGTGGGTAGAGCCCTTGTGGTTGATGCCGGCTTGATGCTGCAACAAGCTGCCTTGGTAGTCAGTGAGCCCGCCATCCAGCACAAAGCTGGTGGCCACGCCTTCGTGTTGATGCATGCCCGAGCGCACAAACGCATCAAAGCGCACCAGCCCCAAAAACCGCCCAGCCGATTCGTCAGAGCGCACTGGCTTGAGCATCAAGCCCGGCTGAGACGTGGCTTGCCAGGGCAGTGGATGGGCTGGCACCACACGGACGGCTTCTGGGGCGATAGCCGCCACAGGCGCAGCGGGCAAGGCGGTGGTGGGCTTCATGGGGCTTAATAGTAACAATCGTGACTATTGGCCGCAAGCCGGGATTGCCCGAGGGCTGGGCCCAGCGCCCTGCGGCAGACTCAGCAGCTGCGTTGTCGCCGCTAGCCACCTCTGCCACGGCCCCACCATGGATATCTTTTTGTTGGATAGCGTCGGCTATGTACAACCCGACATGGCGCAGCAGGTGCTGGTGTCGGGTTCGCACGGCGGCATGAGCGCGGCACGCTTTGTGGCACCCCTGCAGCCCGCGCTGGCGGTGTTCAATGACGCCGGTGGCGGCCGCGACGACGCGGGCATTTCGGGCTTGGCTTGGCTGGACGACCAGGCCATTGCCGCTTTCGCCGTGGGGCATTTTTCGGCCCGCATTGGCGATGCGCGCAGCACCTACCATGATGGCGTAGTCACCCACTGCAATGCCCGAGCGGCAGCGCTGGGGGTAGAACTGGGTCAAGCTTGCGCACAGGCGGTGCAGAGGGCTTGCCCGCGAGCTCGTTTGCTACAAAAATAGTAGCTGCTTAGGCAGTAAAAATGGGCGTAATCAGCCGATTTGATTTACAAAAACACGGAGACCTTCATGACCCAACGCCGCACCCTGCTGACCCACGCCCTGGCCCTGCCACTCTTGGGCGTGGCGCCCTTGGCCCACGCGCAGACCGCTGCTTGGCCCAGCCGGCCCATCCGCATCGTGGTGCCCTTTGCCCCGGGCGGCACCACCGACATCCTGGCCCGCGCGGTGGCGCCCGAACTGCAGCGGGTGTTTGGCCAACCCGTCACCGTGGACAACCGTGCCGGCGCCGGTGGCAATGTGGGGGCTGATTTGGTGGCCAAGGCGGCACCGGATGGCTACACGGTGGTGATGGGCACGGTGGGCACACATGCCATCAACAAATCGCTCTACCCCAGCCTGCCGTTTGATCCGCAGCGCGACTTTGCCCCCATCACCCTGGTGGCGGGGGTGCCCAATGTGATGGTGATGAACGCCGAGAGGGCGCGCACCCTCAACATCCAATCGGTGGGCGACTTCATTCGCTACGCCAAAGCCAACCCTGCGCGCTTGAACATGGCCAGCAGCGGCAATGGCACCTCGATCCACTTGGCGGGCGAGCTGTTCAAGAGCATGGCGGGCGTGTTCATGCCCCACATTCCTTATCGCGGCTCAGGCCCGGCGCTCACGGATCTGCTGGGCGGCAATGTGGATGTGATGTTTGACAACCTGCCCGCTGCCATGCCGCACATTCGCTCGGGCCGCCTCAAGGCCTTTGCAGTGACCAGTGCGCAACGCTCACAAGCCTTGCCCGATTTGCCCACCATTGAAGAAGCGGGCGGCCCCACGCTCAAGGGCTTTGAGGCCAGCTCTTGGTTTGGCTTGCTGGCGCCTGCCGGTACACCGGCAGACATCGTTAACCGCCTGCAGCAAGAGACGGCCCGCGCCTTGCGCACCCCGGCCATGACTGAGCGGCTGCAAGCCCAGGGCGCGGTGCCCAGCGGCAACACGCCCGCTGAATTCGCTCGGCACATCGACGCGGAGATCAACAAATGGGCACGGGTGGTGAAAGTGTCTGGCGCCAAGGTGGACTGAGTTCGGGCACCATGGGCGCATGTTCAAGTTCAAATCCAAAGCCTGTGGCGACGTCATCTTGCTGCAAACCCACGGCAAGCAACTGCTAGACATCATCGGCAAAGACGGCGCCGACAAAGGCATCGTGACGGTGGCGCAAATGCCAGCGGCCATCGATGCCTTGCAGGCTGCGGTGGATCGCGAAGCTGCCGCGCGCGCGCAGGCTGTGGCTGACGCCCAATCGCGCCACGAGCCTGAACCCAAGTTCGACCCCATCACGCTCAAGCACCGGGCGCTACCGTTCATTGACATGCTGCGCCGCTCGCACGCCGAGCAGGCCGACATCACTTGGGGCGTGTAGTGCCAGCGCGGGGCCAAGCGCTTAAAGCGCCAAGCTCACCAGCACAAAGTCGGGGTCTTCATCAAAGGGCTTGATGCTGTAGCCCAGCTTGGACATCAAGCGGATCATGCCGCCGTTTTGGGTGAGCACGATGCCCACGATTTCTTGCAGGCCCTTGTCGCGCGCCACTTCTTGCAGCGACATCATCAGGCGCGAACCAATGCCGCGCCCGCCCCAGTCGTCGGCCACCACCAGCGAAAACTCGCAGGTGTGGGAATCCGGGTTGGTGATATAGCGCGACACGCCAATCACGCGGTCGCCGTGTTGCGCAATCAGCGCCATTTCGCGGTCATAGTCGATCAGGGTAAAGCGCGCCAGCATGCTGGGCGGCAGCTCTTTCATGGACGACACAAAGCGGAAGTAACGGCTTTCCGACGACAGCGACTTCACCAACGTTTGCAGCATCTGCGCGTCGTCTGGCCGAATCGGCCGAATGGTGAAATGGTCATCGCCCGGCAGCGGCCAGCGCTGGTCGAGCTGGGTGGGGTAGGGCAGGATCGCCAAGTGCCCGTAGTGGGTGGCCGCTGCGGGCGCGGCCTGCACCACGATGCGCGCGTCGACCGCCACCGCGCCATCGGGGCTGACGATGATGGGGTTCAGATCCATCTCGCGCAGTTGGGGCAGCTCACACACCATCTCAGATACGCGCAGCAAGATGTGTTCAAGCGCCTGCACATCTGCGGGCTCGGCGCCGCGCCATTCACCCAAGGTTTCGGCCACACGCGCCTGTTCAATCAAACGGCGGGCCAGGTATTGGTTCAGCGGCGGCAGCGCCATGGCGTGGTCGTCGATCAACTCGATCATGGTGCCGCCAGCGCCAAAGGTAATCACCGGGCCAAACGGGTCATCGGTGATCAGGCCCACGCACACTTCACGCGCTTGGAGCCGCCCACCTTTTTTGGACACGGGCGCCATGCGCTGCACCGTGACCCCGTTCAGGCGCGCCTGGGGCAGCAGTTCTTGCACCCGCAGCATCATTTGCGTGAAAGCGTCACGGACCTGGGTCGCCGAAGTCAATCCCAAGGCCACGCCCTGCACATCCGACTTGTGCACCACGTCGGGCGAGTCAATCTTCAGCGCAATAGGAAAGCCCATCTGCGTGGCAATCATCACGGCTTCTGATGAGCTGCGTGCCAACACGGTCGGCGTCACCGGAATGTGAAAGGCCGCCAGCAGCGTTTTGCTTTCCATTTCAGTCAGCACGTGGCGGCGTTCGGCCAACACCCCTTCAATCACCAAACGGGCGCCATCCAAGTCGGGTTTGGCCAGGTGGCTGAGCGGCGGCGGCGTTTGCTGCAGCAGCTGTTGATTGATGTGGAAGGTGGCGATATTGGCAAACGCACCCACGGCGGCTTCCGGTGCGCGAAACACCGGAATCTGCGCCTGCCCAAACACCTGCCTTGCGGCTGACACAGCGGCGTCGCCCATCCAGCACGCCAGCATGGGTTTGCGCAGGTTGCGCAATTCAGCAGCCACGGTTTGCGCGACACCTGCACTGTCGGTGCCTGCCTTGGGGCAGTGGATGACGAGCACGCCGTCAATTTGGCTGTCGCGCGCGGCGGCTTTCAGCGCAAGCTGGTACTGCACGGGGCTGGCTTCTTCAGACAGATCCACCAATTCAGCCAGTGATGCGCCCGCGGGTAACTGCGTGGCCAGCTCGGCGCGAGTCGCCTCACTCAAGCGGCCCAGTTGCATGCCACGATCTTGGATGGCGTCCGCCGCCAGCACGCCCGGCCCGCCGCCGTTGGTGATGACGGCCAAGCGCGGGCCCACCGCCCGGTAACGCGATGCCAGACACTGCGCGGCGCTGAATAGCTCCACAAAGCTGCGCACGCGCACCGCACCTGCGCGGCGGAGCGCGGCATCAAATACATCGTCGCTGCCCACGATTGATGCGCTATGGGTGGCTGCAGCCGCCTGGGCGCCCGGCTTGCGCCCGGCCTTCAACACCACCACCGGCTTGCTGTGGGCTGCGGCGCGCAGCGCGCTCATAAAGCGCCGGGCGTTGCCAATGCCTTCTAGGTGGCAAACGATGCCTTGGGTGTGGCGGTCGGTGGCCAAAAAGTCCAGCACGTCGGCCACATCCAGCCCGCTGTGCGCGCCCAGTGACACCACGGTGGAGAACCCCACCCCATTGGACGCGGCCCAATCCAGAATGGCCGTGCTCAGCGCACCGCTTTGCGACACCAACGCCAGGCTGCCCGGGCGGCTGATGGGCCCCAAGGCGCTGGCGTTGAGTTTTAAGTGCGGGCGTTGAAAGCCCAGCGAGTTGGGCCCCAGCAAGGCCATGCCTTCGCGCCGGGCTTGTTGGCGCAGGCGCCGAGCCAAGTCAGCGTCAATGCCACTGGACAAAATCAGCGCCGACTTGCAGCGGATGCGGGCTGCTATCTCGAGCGCTGCCTCCAGCTCACCATGAGGCAGCGCCAAGATGGCCAGGTCGGCCCGGGTCTGCGCTAAATCGGCCAGGGTGCCGCTGGTGTGGACATCCAAAAAGGCCACTGCGTCGCTGTAGCGCGGCTCTTCGGTGCCACCGCTGCCCAGCACCTCAAACAGCGCGCGGGCCTGGGGTGAATGGGCGCCGCGCGCGGGCGGAGGGCCCGCAAACACTGCAATGCCCTCGGGCGAAAACAGGGGCGATAGATAGTGCTCATCCACGGCAAGTGCCTCGTTTTCAGATGGTGCTCAATCCGCCGCGCCAATGAGCACCCGCACATGCGCCACCACGCTGCGGGCCAAGGCGCTGAAGGCGTAGCCGCCTTCCAAGCACGACACCACGCGGCCCTGGGCGTGGCGCTGGGCCACGTGCATGATTTCGCGGGTTACCCATTCGTAGTCGGCTTCGGTCAGGCCCAGGTTGCCCATGTCGTCTTCGCGGTGGCCGTCAAAACCGGCAGACACAAAAATCATCTGCGGCGC